>JANLGX010000480.1 GCA_024654005.1 Gemmatimonadaceae bacterium
CCTGAAGACCGACATCGTGAACGCCGGCGGCGAATGGGTGGACAAGCAGGTGGAAGTCGACCAGAAGCTCCTCACCAGCAGAAAGCCGGATGATCTGCCGGCGTTCAACCAGAAGCTTGTGAGTCTGTTGGTGACCGCGATCGACGAGCGGCGGCTCGACCGGATGGGCGAGCAGAGCTTTCCGGCCAGCGATCCGCTGCCCGGCCCGATCTCTATTCCATAGAAGGCAGGCTCGCCGATGTCCGGACCGGTCCGCCCAGATGCTGCCGGAGCGCCGCGAGCGCTTCGTCGGGGGTCGTCGCGCCCGCGAACGCGTACCGGTACATGAAGCGGAAGAACGGGTTCGAGATCCAGCCGTGCTCGGTAATCGTGACCAGGGAGCCGGTGGCGACGGGCGAGATCCTGTGGGTCCAGGTGCCGCCGAACGCGAGGTCGGAGTTCACGCTTCGGATGGTCAGCTCGGTCGGCGCGGCCCGCGTGACGACTTCGATCGTCATGTCGCCTTCGGCGGTCTCGTACAGCCAGCGCTCCCTGCCTTCGATGGCGTCGAGCCTCTGGACCCGCCGGATCCCCGGCGTCCAGGACGGCAGGGCGGAGAAGTTGCTGATCGCCGTCCAGACCGCGTCCGGACCGTGGGGCAGCTCAGTTTCGCGGGTGATCCGGTGCTCGGCGGGGAGCAGCCAACCGATGGCGGTAACCACGCCCAGCACGGCGACGATGAGCGCGGCGAGGATCCAGGTCCACGGCAAAGGTTGGGAACTCGCTTTATTCGGTAAAGTACTTGACCTAGAGGGACCCCACCTCCTAAACTAACTGATATGTCGTCAGGTAGGCCGCTTCGAAAAGACACGCCGCCCGCGGAAGAGCCGGCGCTGCACATGCGCGCGATGGACAACCTCGCGTTCATCCGCGACACGATGGAGCGCGCCGGCGCGTTCACGGCCGTGTCGGGTTGGGGAATGGTGATCGTGGGAGTCGCCGCGCTCACCGCCGCGTCCATTGCCGCGCGCCAGCCGACGCAAGTGGCCTGGCTCAACACCTGGCTCGCCGCCGCGTTCCTCGCCCCCGTGATCATGATCGCGGCCATCATCCGGAAGGCGCGCGCCGCGCGGCTGCCGCTGATGTCCGGTGCCGGCAGGAAATTTCTCCTGAGCTTCTCGCCGCCGATGCTCATGGGCGCGCTGCTCACGATCCAGCTGTACAACCTCGGGATGTACGACGTGCTCCCGGGCCTCTGGCTCCTCATCTATGGAACGGCGGTCGTCGCCGGCGGCGCGTTCTCCGTGCGCGTGGTGCCGGTGATGGGCTTCTGCTTCATGCTCGCCGGCGCGATCGCGCTGTTCACTCCGCCGGCGACGAACGACATCCTCATGGCCGCCGCGTTCGGCGGACTGCACATCGTCTTCGGAATTCCGATCGCCAGGAGGCATGGTGGCTAAACAGGGAGCCGCCCAGCAGGATCGCCGCAATCCCGACCCGGCGAAGCTGCGGTCGGTGCGCGGCCGCGCCATCGGGCCGGACACCGGCGAATTCGACCGGCTGATCCACGAGCGCGTGCGGCTCGGAATCGTGAGCGCGCTGGCGGTGAACGAGAAGCTCACCTTCAACGATCTGAAGAAGCTGCTCAAGATCACCGACGGGAATCTGAGCGTGCATGCGCGCAAGCTCGAGGACGCGAACTACGTGAGCTGCACGAAGACCTTCGAGGGGCGCGTGCCCCGCACCGAGTATCGCCTGACCGCCGAAGGGCGGCGCGCGCTCGAGCGCTACCTCGATCACATGGAAGCTCTAATTCATGCCACGCGTGACCACAGGTAGGCGAATGGACCTCGCGCGCCCGGGCGCGCGCCGGCGGCAGAACACTCCCGTGCACGCGCCCGATCAGCGCGAGGAGGGCGCGCCGGGGATGCATGTCGCGATCATCATGGACGGGAACGGCCGCTGGGCGATCACTCGCGGGAGCAGCCGCCCCACGGGTCACATCGAGGGCGCGCGCACGGCCCGGCGCATCGTCGAAGCGGCGCCGCAATGCGGGATTCGCGTGCTGACGTTGTACGCGTTTTCCGCCGACAACTGGAACAGGCCCCAGCGCGAAGTGATGATGCTGATGCGCCTGTTCCGGCGGTATCTGCTGTCGGAGGTGGATCGCTGCATCGCCAACGGCGTGCGGCTGACCGTGATCGGCAGGCGCGATCGGATCCCGAGCGAGGTGCGCACGGCCATCGAGTCGGCCGAAACCGCTACCGGCGACGGCAAGGTGCTCGATCTCCGCATCGCCGTGGATTACTCCGCGCGCGACTCGATTCTGCGGGCGGCGCGCCGCGCGAGCAGCGATCATCTCTCGCGCGAGCAGTTCATGCGGCTGCTGGGCGAAGTCGAGCACGACCGCGGCCCATCGCGCGAGGTGGACCTCCTGATTCGCACCGGCGGGGAGCAGCGCCTGAGCGACTTCCTGCTGTGGGAGTGCGCGTACGCGGAGCTGTACTTCTCCGAGATCCTCTGGCCCGATTTCTCCGCCAAGGATTTGCACGCTGCCGTTGCGGAGTTCCATGCGCGCGAGCGGAGGTTCGGCGGAGTGCCGGCGGCGGCAGCCGGCTGACCGTAGCGCTGGCTCCGAGCGTTCTCCCCGTCCAAATCCCTGGAGCCTCGGAGCCTTAACAACCGCCAGCCCCTCCAGTCCAACTATCCGACCCCACACTCTGTGCCGGGTCTATCTCAACGAGGATTGGAGGCAAGATGAATCGGATTCGTACAGCGGCCGCCGCGGTCGCGATGCTCGTGGGTGCCGCAACCGTCGCCGGCGCGCAGGCTCCGACGCCGCGGCAGGGCGAGGCTGCCAAAGGCCGCCCCGGCGCGCACGGCATGATGATGGGTGATCTCGACCTGACGAACGCGCAGAAGGAGCAGATCCAGGCGATCCACGCCAGATATCGCGTTCGGTTCGAGCAGCTGAGGGAGCAGTCCCGTCCCGACGTCGAAGCGGCTCGCGCCGCGCGGCAGGCGGGCGACACGGCCGCGGCTCGCGCCGCGATGACCCGCGCGCGCGCGTTCGGCACGCAGGTAGCGGCGCTGCGGCAGCAGGAGCAGGCGGAAGTTCGCGCGGTGTTCACCGCCGAGCAGCGGTCAAGGCTCGACGCCCGCCAGGCGCAGATGCGTGAGCGCATGGCGCAGCGCGATTCGACGAGGCGCGCGCGAGGCGCGGAAGGTCGCCGCCCGATGCGCGGCAATCGGCCCGGTGGACCGGCTCGGCCGGCTCGTCCCGCGCGGCCGAACGGCGGGAACTGATTCCGGAAGCAGATTGCAGTGAGCCGGGACCCGAACAGGGTCCCGGTTTTTTTGCGCGTCGGAAACTGCGAACATGTTTTAGAAAACGCGCTGTCCTCCGGTCGGGGCGGAGAGCTGTAGCCCAGGCTATTTTCGATGCGTGGATAACCTCGGCACCACGGAGCTCGCGGGAATAATCGGGCTCATGGGATTGGTGGTAGTGATCGCCGCCGCGCTCTCCGGCCCGATGGATCGGATCGGGGTGCCGCAGGCGGCGATCTTTTTGGCGTTCGGCGCGCTGCTCGGCCCGGGGACTTTGCTCACTTCGCTGCTCATCTCGGGCGCGGCCGTGCTGCTGCTCGAGCTGCCGCTCCCCGCCGCGATGCTGCTCGGCGCGGCGCTCGGATCCACCGACCCGGTGATGATGCGGGGGCTGCTGCGCGAGAGCGGCGAGGACTTGGTGATCGTGGACGCTCGCACCGACAAGTCGTACGATTCCTCGGACGCGCGCGCGTGGTGCGGTGCGCGTTCATCCCGACCGCGTGGTCGAGAGCGCTGCGAGCCTGGCGCTGCCGCGGAATGCGTGGCTCGCCGCGTACTGTACTTGACGGCATGAAGCCACAAGCGCCCGGGTGGCGCGAGAGCTGAGGGACGCCGGCTGGCCGAAGGCGCGCGCGATCGTCGGGGGGTGGACGGCGTGGCAGGAGAGCGGTCTGCCGACCGAATCCAGGGGGTGAGCGCGATATAGCTGGCGCGCGTCGCGGACAAGCTTATGTTTGCCCGGCCCAGTTGAATGGCGGCGCCAATGGAAGAAAACCCCACGGTTACCGGCGAATTCACCGGCAGATACACCATCGAGCGTGAGCTCGGCCGCGGCGGCGCGGCGATCGTGTATCTGGCGCATGACAACCGGCAGGAGCGGCACGTCGCGCTCAAGGTGCTGCACAGGGAGCTCGCCCAGGCGATCGGCGCGCAGCGCTTCCTCCGCGAGATCAAGCACAGCTCCGCGCTGCAGCATCCCCATCTGCTCACGATTCTCGATTCCGGGGAGTCTCGCGGGACTCTGTACTACGTCATGCCGTACATGGCGGACGGTTCGCTCCGGACCCGCATCGCGAAGGAGAAGCAGCTTCCCATAGACGAGGCGATAGCGATAACGCGCGACGTGGGCGAGGCGCTGGCGTACGCGCACTCGCGCGGGATCGTGCACCGGGACATCAAGCCGGACAACGTCCTCTTCTCCGGCGGCCACGCGTGTCTCGCCGACTTCGGTATCGCCCGGGCCGTGGATTCAGCAGCGGCGGATACGCTCACGTCGACGGGACTCGTAGTGGGGACACCGGCGTACATGAGTCCGGAGCAGGCGAGCGGCGAGAAGACCGTGGACGCGCGCAGCGATCAGTACAGCCTGGCGTGTCTGCTATACGAGATGGTCACGGGGTTGCCGCCGTTCATCGGGGCGACGCAGCAGTCGGTGATCTCACAGCGGTTCACGCAGCCGCCGCCGTCGATGCGCGCGCACCGGCCGAACGTGCCCGAGCACGTGGAGCGCGCGGTGAAGCGCGCGCTCGCCGTCGTGCCCGCGGACCGGTTCGCCAGCGTAACGGACTTCATCGCCGCGCTGCACGAGCCCGGTACCGTCGCGGCGCCCGTCTCCACCCACGCGATCCGCCGGCGCTGGTTCGCCGTGGGGGCGGCGGCAGCGCTCGTCGTGCTCGCTGTGATGGCCGCCGGTCCCGGCGCGGACTGGGTCCGTGGTGTAAGGCGTACCGCTGTCGACAGCTCGAAATTTGTGGTGCTGCCCTTCCTGTCGGAGGGGGATCCTGCGCACGGTGAGCGCATTGGAGCAGGGCTGTATTCCGCCCTGAGCTCATGGGAAGATCTCCCGCTCGAGCGGGACATAGCCGTTCGCGATGCGCTCTCCGAGCGCGGCCGAAAGGTCGAGAATCTGGAGGATGCGCTCGACGTTGCGCGGAAGCTCGGCATTGGCCGGCTGATATGGGGGCGTGTGACCACGAACGGCGGCG
>JANLGX010000490.1 GCA_024654005.1 Gemmatimonadaceae bacterium
GGCAACGGCGCACCTTCGCGGCCGGCGGAACCGCCTCGATCGCGGCTGGGCAACGGCGTGCCCTCGCGGCAGGCCCCGACGCCACGGGCGTCCGAGCCATCAAGAAGCGCCCCACCGCGCGCGGGCTCGCGGACGCCGTCGGCAGGCCGCGCCCCGTCCGCGCCGAGCCGGCAGCCGTCGGGCACCGCGGTTCGCCGCGGCGGTCGAGGCTGAGGAACGCATTTCAAGACACACGTAGGGCGGGGCTTTAGCCCCGCCGCCGTGGCGGATCTGAAGGTCTCGCCCTACGCCTTGAAACGCGCACCGCGCACCGCGCCGTGCTGTGCTCAGTGCGCTCTGAGTTACTCGACACGCAGCGCGCGCACGGGATCCAGCGCGGCGGCGCGGCGGGCGGGGATCAGGCCGGCGGCGACGGCGCACACGGCGAGGATGGCGATGGCCAGGGTCAGCAGCCAGGGATCCTGCCCGCTGACGCCGTAGAGCATCGCCTGCAGCAGCCGTCCGGCGGCGAGCGCCGCCGGGACGCCGATCAACAGGCCAAGTCCGAGCTGCACGAGCGCGCCGTGCAGGACGGTCTTCAGCACCGCGCCCGGCGAGGCGCCGATGGCCATGCGAATCCCGATCTCGCGGGTGCGCCGGGTCACGGCGTAAGCCGTCACGCCGTACAGACCGAGGCACGCCAGCAACGGCGCCACGCCGCCAAAGGCGATCGCCACACGCGCGATCAGCCGATCGATATTGAAATTCCCCGCCACCTGTTCCGCCATCGTCCGCATGGACACGACGGTCACGCGGCGATCGACGCCGGCGATCGCGCGGCGCACCTGGTCGCCGAGCCCCGCGGACGCCGGCGTGACATGCAACTCGATCGCGCGCGGATAGTGCGAGCGATCGAGGGGAACAGCCGGCGCACCGATAGTGCTTGCGGCGCTGCGCTGGAGGAACGGCAGAAAGAACGTCGGGTAGGCGGGGACCTTCGCGTCCTGGTACTTCGCGTCGCCGACCACCCCGACGATCTCGAACTCGCGGACACCGCCACCGCGCTCGCGCGCGAACCCGATACGACGGCCGATCGGGTCCGAGTCTCCGAAGAAACGTGTCGCGAAGGCCTGGTTGACGACGGTGACGAGCGGCGTGCCGGGACGGTCGCGATCGGTGAACGCGCGGCCGCGCAGCAGCGGCGTCCCGATCGTCTCGAAGTAGTCCGGCGTCACCCGGTTCCACGACGCGGTGAGACGCTCGCCGGTGTCGTGCCCGCCAACCGTGATGAGCGAGCCCCAGTTGTCGCCCGACATCGGGCTGTAGAGCGACATCGCCGCCGAAACGAGGCCGGGAATCCCGCGGAGCTGCTCGACAAGACGGGCGTAGATCGCCCCGAGCTCCTCAGGCTCGGCGCCACCAAGCGCCGGCATGATGTCCACGACATAGCGGCGCTCGACCTGGAACCCGAAGTCCTGTGCCTGCAGCCGCGCGAGCGAGCCGCCGAGCAGGGCCGCGCATGTGAGCAGCACGAGTGACACGGCGATCTGCAGCGCGACGAGGGACCGGCTGAGGACCGACCCGCGAGGACCGGTCGTCCGCCCCGCGCCCCGCATCGCCTCGATCGGATCCGACCGCGACCCCATCACCGCCGGGGCCACGCCGAAGATCACACCCGTCCCGAGGGATACGCCGACGGCGAATAGCAGCACTGAGGCGGACGGCGTCGCCTCGATCGGAATGTGCGCCGCGCCTCGGAACGCCAGATCGACAATGGCGAATGCGCCGGCGTAGGCGACCAGCAGGCCGGCAAGGCCGCCAAGCGACGCGAGCAGGAGACTCTCGACCAGCAACTGCGAGACGAGACGTGAACGCGGTGCGCCAAGGGCGACGCGGACCGACGTCTCGGTGCGCCGCGACCTGCCACGCGCCACGAGAAGGTTCGCGAGGTTGGCGCACGCCACGAGCAGGACGGCCGCGGCAATCACCTGGAGCAACCGGAGCGACGGCGCGACCGCGCCGCGCAGGTTGCCCACCCCGGCTGCCGCCGGCACGATCGTGACGGACTGCTCCGCCACGCGTGCCTGCTGGTCGGCGTTCAGCTCAATGTTCGCCGCGATCCACTGCTGCAGCGTCGCGGTGAGACGGGGCTCCAGGGATGCCGTCTCCACCCCCGGAGGCACGCGCCCGATCAGATAGAGCCAGTGTGACGGCTTCGTCTCAAGGAGCCGCGACTGCGGCTGGAGCACCGGTTCGTTCGCCAGCGGAATCCAGATCTCGGCGGGATCCGGCCGCAGCGTCTCACCGTAAAAGCCTTCGGAAGCCACGCCGACGATCGTGGCCGGCACACCGTTGAGCATCACCGGGATTCCGCCAACGGACGCGCCCTGGTAGCGGCTCTTCCAGACGCGGTGGCTGATCACCGCCACCGTGGGGGCGCCGGGCCGGTCGTCCTGCGCCGACAGCAGCCGGCCTGCGGCCGGCGTCAGGCCGAACATCTCGAAGTAGTTGCCCGACACGAACGCGCCCTTCAGCGACTCGGGCGGCGCGTCCCCCTCGGCCCTCCCGACCGCCAGCGTCCCAACGTTGGCCTGAAAGGCCGCGAGCGCCGGGATTTCCGGCACCGCGTCGCGCAGGCGGAGGTAGAGGTCGTACGAAAACAGGGAGAAGGCATCCTGGAGGCCGCTGTTGACACAGCACTCGTCGGTGTTGCCGATGCGATACAGCTCTCCGGGGCGGGGCACGGGGAGCGGCTTCAGGATCACGCGGTCGATCAGCGTGAACACCGCTGTGTTGCCGCCGATCCCGAGCGCCAGCGTGACGATGCAGAGGGCCGCGAAGCCGGGGGCCGCGAGCAGACGCCGCCACGCCAGCCTGACGTCCATCGCCAATCCGCGCCACATGCTCATGACTGTTCTCCAGGCTGCGCCGCCCGCCGATTCGATCCGGCGCGCGAGCAGCGGAAGGACCGACTTCCAGACCTGCCGGCGGCTCCATCGCCGCGCGGCCGGCGGGCCGTCGCGCAGGGCCACGGCCGCCGCTTCCTCTTCGAGATCCGAGACGAGCCACTGCCGCTGGTCGGCGGGAGCAACCGCCTCGAGGAGCCACCGCGCGAACCGCGGGACGGCAGCGGGCATGACGGTTACCGGGGCGCGGGCCGCCAGCCCCGCATCATGCGCGCGAGCATCGAGGTGGAATGGGCGAGCGCGGCTTCGCCGTCGGGCGTAAGGACGAAGCACTTCCTCGCCCGGCCCCCCTGGACCGGCTGCGGCGCGGCCAGCGCGTGCCGCACGAGGCGCTTTTCTTCGAGGCGCGACAGGGTCGCATAGACCGCCCCGATGGCGGCGGCGCGGCCGGCTCGCCGCTCGATCTCCTGCCGGATCGTGACGCCGTAGGCGTCCGGCCCGAGCTGCGCGAGCGCCAGCATCACGTACAGCTCGAATTCCCCCAGAAATTCCCCTTTGGCCATGTTTCTTCTACAAACGCGTACTTAGACGGAGCGGGCCGGGGAAAAGTTGCCGTCCCGCTCGTCTTTCGGGACCTCCAGGACGTCATGGTCGTGACGCACGGGCTGAAGCCCGTGCGCTCCGTACACTCCGCACTCCGCACTGAGTTAGTGCGGTATGGTTAGTGACAGCCCATGGCTGTGGTCACAAT
>JANLGX010000493.1 GCA_024654005.1 Gemmatimonadaceae bacterium
GATGAGCTCGCGGACGCAGGGCAGTCGCAGCTAGCAGCCTTTACTCCCGAGGTCGACGAGCTGTCCGAGGGCACGATCACCGAGGCGACTGACAAGGCCACAGAGCCTTCCGCGGTCGACGCCGATGAGCAGAGGCGGGTCGATGAGTCCTGGCGCGCGGTGGCAGCGACCGGGACGAAGGATCCGGCATGACGTTAAGGGTGTCAACCGATCCATTGCTGTTTCCACTGAACCGCGAGCAGCGCAATGCGGTGCTCACGTTACAGCATGGCAGGTGCGCCATTTGCGGGGTCAAATGGGAAGGGCTCGTCGTTGACCATGACCACGATACCGGGGTGGTCAGAGGATTGTTGTGCACACAGTGCAACAGCGGCCTTGGCATGTTCGCGGACAGTCCGCAAGTTCTACGGTTGGCCCGTGAGTATCTACTCCGGTTCCAGCCGGACCTCGACAGGTTCAGAGATACCGACATGGTCTGGATCGAACCACGGGTGACTCTCTGCCCGGGGAGTTACGAACCGGCCGAAAACATCAGTACCACCCGTGGCCCTGCGCTGCTGCGCTGCACGATCTGCGACCGTGGAGATATCAAGTTCAGACGGATGGGCCAAAAGGCCGGTAGGTACATCTACTCGCCCAGGGCGCATTACGCGAACGGCGACGATCCTCGACGTCGCGGCGCAGGCCGAGCTCCGGTTTCGGCTTCGGCGCGCGGGTAGGACCTCGTGGGCAGCAGTCCAGCTACGTTACGTAAGGTTCATTCCGTTGGAATGTGATCGTGGGCCGCGACCCATTGACGACAGCGGAGGGGAAGCCATAGAGTACGCATCGCGAGACACGGTCCTGGGTGTAAGATTCTGAACGGTACCGGCGACCCCCAAAGGTCGCAGCGAATGCCCCGCTTTACACCCATCCGTGTCTCGCAACCGGATCGGCCAGAGCGGGGCATTTCGCGTCTGCGGAGTTTTCGAGGGAAGGGACGACGTGGCCGAGCCTGCCATCCTCCAGCATCTCCAGAAGGTCAAGCGCAACGGCGCCGGCTGGACTGCGCTCTGCCCTGGCCATGATGACAAGGCACGATCTCTCAGCGTCACGGAGGCCGACGATAGAACGCTCGTCCATTGTTTCGTTGGCTGCACCGCCGAGCAGATCGTGAAAGCCGCAGGACTCGAATGGTCCGACATGTTCGCCTCTCCAGCGAATGGAAACGTTCCGCAGAAGCGCAGTGAATGGCAGATCAAGAACCTCGCCGGCGAGATCGTCGCCACGCATATCCGCCTCGATCCTGGCAAGGTGATCTGGTGGGAGCGCAACGGCGAACGTGGCCTGGGCGGCTTCCCGATCAGCTCCATGCCGCTGTACCGCACCGAGACGCTTGCCAGCCTGCCAGTCGGCCAACCTGTCGTGATTACCGAAGGCGAGAAAGCCGCCGACGCCCTGCTGCGTTTCAAGGTCCATGTGTTCGCCACGTTCGGCGCAACGAGCCAGCCGGACGACGAAACACTAAAACCCTTCGTTGATCGACCAGTCACGTTGTGGCCCGACAACGACGCACCCGGCAAGTCTCACATGCTCAAGCTGGGTGAATCCCTCGAACGCGTTGGCGCGCGCGTAAAGGTTCTCGAATGGCCCGCAGCCCCGCCAAAGGGTGACGCCTACGACTTCGCCACCGCGGGCGCAACCGGCGCCACGCGTGACGCCCTGATTGCACTACTGGCAACGGCCAGACCGCTTGCCGAGTTCGGGTGGGACGTTGGATCGCTGACCATCCCGACCACCGAGGGCGTAATCGAGCCGCCGCCCACCATCGAGCGCACAGAGGCCGGGTGCCGGGTGATCTGGGACACCGGCCTCGCGACTGATTACATGGCCCTGATTGAGCGCGTGATCCGTCGCAGTGATGGTCTGCGATGTC
>JANLGX010000497.1 GCA_024654005.1 Gemmatimonadaceae bacterium
GCTCTTCCGGGCCGGCGAGCGCTACGCCCGGCGCGCCGCCCAGCTCGAGCCCGCCAGCGCCGAGGGTCATTTCGCGCTCGCGCGCGCGCTCGGCAAGGCGAGCCAGTCGCTCGGGACCCGGGCGAAGATCAGAGCCGCCACGGAGATCCGGAGCCGCGCGCTCGAATGCACCCGGCTCGATCCGCGGCACTCCGGCTGCCACCACATTCTGGGGGTATGGAACGCCGAAGTCATGCGGCTCTCCGCCTTCGAGCGCGTGGTCGCGCGCAACCTCCTCGGCGGGCGCGCGCTGGGCTCCGCGAGCTGGCCTGACGCGCAGCGGTACCTGGAGCGGGCCGTCGTGCTTGCGCCGCAGCGCATCGTCCATCACCTCGAGCTGGGCGACGTGCACCGCGACCGCGGCAATCGGGTCGCCGCCCGCAGGGCGTACGAGACCGTACTGCGCCTTCCGACCGCGGATTACAACGACGAGCGATACAAGGCCCAGGCGGAAGCGGCGCTGCGGATGCTGCCCTAGGTCGCGGCCTTCACCGCGGCGGCCGCGGCCTCGGCCTTCACCCGCCGCACGCGGGACCGGGCGGTTACCTCGTGCGCGGCATCCTCCATCGCGCGAGCCAGCGACTTCCAGACTCCGCGCTCCCGCCGCGTCAGCTTCCGTACACGCCGCGTGATCGCCGCCCGCGTGTCCTCACCGCTTCCCGGCGCCAGCAGCAACGCGGCACCGGCGCCTATCAGTGCCCCGACGGCTACGGCGGCGATTATTGTAGCCATCTTTCCGAGGTCCCTGGTCTCGGTGAACGGCCGGCCCTCGACCTCGAAGAGGCCGTCGTTCGCGTCGTCGCGCGGCGCGTCAGCGTTGTCAGCCATGAGTTTGCGGAAAATTGGGGGCTGGTAAGGAACTTGCTCCAGCAGCCAACTTGCAATACCCGTGCGAGGATAATTGATGGAATCGAATGGTAAGACCGTCCTTCTGGTCGAGGACAACGAAGACAACCGCATCGTTTATTCCACGATACTGCGCCACTTCGGCTACGAGGTGTCGGAAGCGTTGAATGGCGAGGAAGGCATCGCCAAGGCCCGGGCCCAGAAGCCCGATCTGATACTCATGGACATCAGCATTCCCATCATCGACGGATGGGAGGCGACGCAGGTCCTGAAGCACGATCCCGAGACGAAACACATTCCGATCATCGCGCTCACGGCCCACGCTCTGGCGTCGGACCGGGAGAAGGCGATGGAGGTGGGCTGCGACGGTTATCTGGCCAAGCCCTGCGAGCCGCGCGCGGTTGTCGCTGAAGTACAGCGGTTCCTCGGGCGAAGCGATGGCAAGTGAGGAACGCCCGCCGGACGCCGACTCGATCCTCGTCGTCGACGATCAGGAAGACAACGTAGAGTTGTTGCGCGCCCGCCTGGTCGCGCGCGGGTACGACGTACGAACCGCGACCGACGGCCAGCAGGCGCTCGACCTGGTCAGGGAGAATCCGCCGGATCTCATCCTGCTCGACGTCATGATGCCGAAGATGAGCGGTATCGAGGTCGTCCGCCGGATCAAGAGCGACGAGAGCCTCCCCTTCATCGCCGTGATAATGCAGACAGCGCTCGATTCTACGGAGAGCCGCGTCCAAGGTCTCGACGCCGGCGCCGACGACTACATCACCAAGCCCATCAACTTCGCGGAGCTGGAAGCGAGAGTGCGGTCCATGCTCCGGATCAAGCGGCTCCAGGAAGACCTGGAGAGCCGGGAGCGCGAGCTGGAGGAGATGAACGACCGGCTCCGGCGCGTGTCGGAGACGGACGGCCTCACCGGCCTGGACAACCGGCGCTACCTGGAGGAGCGGCTGCACGAGATGTTCGAGCACTCGCTCCGCCTGCACGAGCCGCTCTCCGTCGTCATGTGCGACATAGACCACTTCAAGAGCGTCAACGACACGTACGGCCACCTGGCGGGCGACGCCATCCTGCGCCAGTTTGCCGACCTCATAAAGGAGCAGGCCCGCGAGATCGACCGCGTCGGGCGCTACGGCGGCGAGGAGTTCCTGATAATCCTGCCCGGCACGGTGCTGGACGCCGCGGTGACGTTCGCCGAGCGCGTTCGGGAGGAGATCGAGAATCACGAGTTCGTCTATGGGGATGAGCG
>JANLGX010000500.1 GCA_024654005.1 Gemmatimonadaceae bacterium
GCTCTGGAGCCTGGAGCGCAACTGCTGGGCGCTGTGGTATGGCATCGGCGCCATCGGCATTGACGACGCCGTTAAGGCCGAGATAGAGGCGGCGCTCAAGGTACTCGCCCCTGACCACGGATTTAACAGTGAGAGAAGTCAACGCGCAGAGAACGGAGGCCGGACGTGATTTTCATTGAGGTTCGTTGCGACAAGTGCGGAAGCGTCGGACTTTCGCGGCGTTGCTTCTATGCCCACCAGATGCGCGAGGAGTTGAAATCGTCGGGGTGGAAGCACGTTGCCGAGGGCGGAAAGGACTTCTGCCCCAAGTGCAAGCCCCGGCGAAAGCCTCGGAGGCGATCCAGAACGACGATCACGCTGGTAAACAGCGAGAGAAAAACAGGGCGAGGTTAACAGATGCCCACTCCGTACTACGACCAGGCCGGCATCACGATCTACCACGGGGATTGCCGCGATGTGCTGCCTGCGGTCACGGACTCGAGCGTTGACCTCGTACTCACCGACCCGCCCTACGGGCACAACAACAACAACGGCGACCTCGCCCATCGGCGGGAGGAAGCTCTCGGCCTAGTGAAGCGTGGCGTGGCTCTTGCCGGGGATGCGCGCCCCATCGCCAACGACGGACCCGAGGCGAACGAGCTGGTCCGCTGGATGTTCGGACACGCAGCGAGGGTCATCAAGCCCGGATGCTGCTGCTGCTGCTGCTGCTGCGGCGGCGGCCCAGACCCGCAATTCGCCAGATGGTCGCTGTGGCTCGACGAAGTGCTGAACTTCAAACAGATGGTGGTCTGGGACAAGGGCGGACTTGGCATGGGATGGCACTACCGGCGCAACTACGAGACGATCCTTGTGGGCGAGAAGCCGGGGGCTGCATGTAAATGGTTTGGTGGGCACTCACAGGGTAACGTGGTCAGAATCAGCGGAATCAAGCCATCGGCCGACGACCACCCTACGCCAAAGCCGCTCGCGCTGATGTCCTTGTTCGTGCGCATGCACTCGGAGTCTGGCGACCTCGTTCTTGATCCGTTTATGGGTGCAGGAACCACTCTCCGCGCCGCCAAAGACCTCGGCCGCCGCGCCATCGGGATCGAGATCGAGGAGCGCTACTGCGAGATCGCGGCGAAGCGAATGGCGCAAGAAACACTGTTTGGGATCGGAGGCTAACACATGGCTCAACCACGATTTGATTCGGACATCGCTCACGACAAGAGCACGGCGACCTACGCGCCGATGAGCGATGCCGGGAACCGGCCGCCGAAGGTACATTGGGTCGTCGAGACTGGCTGTGGGAAGGAATGTGACGACGGCTCGCCCTGCCTCCTGGGCATCGGGCACGTCCCGGCAGACCGGCACGAGACGGATCACGGGTGCGTGTTCTTCGACCCACGCCGGTCTGTATTTGGAACGGATGCGGTCTGTATGCCCCCTGTATCTGCCGGCGGGATGACCTGCCCAGACTGCGATGGGCGAGGGCACGGGCTGGTCTACCACGAGAACAAGTGCGGCTTCTGCGGAGGGACTGGCCATGTCCTCAGAGATCACAAATGAGCCCTGTACGTGCAGAGGGGCAGTTGCGAACCCGTGTTGGGGCGCCGCGGACGAGGCGATGTGTGCGGCGCGGGACATGCGCTCCGAGCGCGACGCACTCCTCGACGAGGTAACCCTGCTCCGGCGCATGCTCGACCGGGACCGGAGGGCCGTCGAGGCCAGCGAACTGGGCCGC
>JANLGX010000510.1 GCA_024654005.1 Gemmatimonadaceae bacterium
ACAGGAGCTAGACGGAGGAGCTCATATGCCGAGATTCATCAGTGTCGCTTTGATCGCCGCGGCTGCAACGCTGTCCGCCTGCTCAGGGTTAGAGCTCGAGCCGGAGCCGTCAGGTCCGCTCGTGCCGATGACTCGTCTGCGGGCGGAGCCTTACTCGTTCACCTACTACAGCGGGATGAAGACTTTCGAGCGGCTCGTCGTACGCGACGCGGCTGCGTGGCAGACGGTGTGGACGCAGATCCATGCCGGCCGCACGCCGGTGACTCCCCCACCGACCGTCGATTTTTCACGCGAGATGATCGTGGTCGCCGCGATGGGCGAGTACAGCACGGGCGGTTACAGCATTCTGCTCGAGCGAGCCACCGAGGATCGCACAGGCGGAATTGCGATATCCGTACACTCCACCTCGCCTGGAAGCAATTGCGTCGTCACCCTGGCGTTCACCGCTCCCGTGGACATTGCCAGACTGCCGCTGCTTGCCGGTCCGGTCCGTTTCTACGAGCGCAGTGAGACGACCACCTGTTGAGGTGGTGGCTAGACGTCGGTTGTAAGAAGGGTCAGCCCAAGCGTCGATAGCACGAACGGCATCGGCCGCGCGAACGCGCGGTTCCCGTCCCTGCCCTGAAAGTGCATCGCGATCGCGTCTCCGCCGGGACTGACCCAGAGCGCGCCGGAGTCGCCGTCGTGGCTCAGTAGATACTCTTCCCCCGCATCCGGATCACCCTCAATCTCGATCAGCGTCTCGCCGGCATAGCTGATCACGCCCGCTGTCAGTCCGGTCTCGGCGCCGAACTTGCACACGCGCATCCCCTCTTCGGCAGCGGCGACTCTTCTGATCGGCCCGAGTGACATGATATCGGCGGACACCGGGACTCCGGGAAGCAGCCGCGCTGCCGCGACGTCGTACCGCGCGTTCATCATCGGCACGCTGGTTACGGCGACCATCTCGCTGGTGAGCTCGCTGCCGGGCTGCCATATCGCTTCGCCGTCGGATGGAAGCTCGGGCGAGCCCCTGACCCTGCCGAGCACGTGGTAGCAGCTCACGAGAAACCGGTCGTCGGCCGGTCCGATCCCGATGAAGCCGAGCGTGCCGGGACTTCCGGTTCGGCCGTTCACAATTCGCGAGCCGCTGACCAGCGGCATCTGAGGCACGTGACTCTCCGTTACTCGCGCGGGTCCCACATGCTGCCGGCGCTGTTGATCACCGCCGGCGTCTGGCCGCCCGGCAGCTTCGGGAAGAAGGTGATCCCCGCTCGCCGCTGCACCCACGCGACCGGTCGTATGAAGTCGTTGAAGTCCACCGTCTTGTCGTACGGCGTGTTGGGAAACACGAACGCGACGGATTCCCAGCCGTCGCCGTCGCGCTTCCGTCCGATGACGATCTTGTACAGGTGCGTCGGCACGCTCACACCCCTGCCGATCCACTCGTACTCGACGTAGCCGCGCGCCGTCGACGGATCGTCCTCCCGCGGATCCCAGAAGAGCGGGCCGGTGATCGAGTAGATCGTGTCGCGCGCTTCGGCCCAATCGCGGACGCGCTCTTCCAGCGCGGCCCACGCCTGCCGGTTCAGCCGCGAGTTCTGCGGCACCGCGTTCGACAGGAAGAAAGTCTCGTCGCGCAGGCGCTGGCTCCGGCGCTGATTCGCCAACGGCGCCTGATGACCGCGGTCGTAGCCGGAGTTGGTGTAATCCCTGTCGACGGCGCGCGCCTCGACGGGCAGCAGCGGGTCGGCGCGGAACTTCACGCGCTCGCCCGTGAGCGGGCCGGTCACGTTGTAGCGCGTGATCCGCTCGCACACCCAGATCGGGATCCTGTCCTTCTCGCTCGCCTCGAGCGCGTAGCCGTCGCGCGTGACGATGTACGTCATGCCGAAGTCTTCCGCGCGCCGCAGCCGCGGCTGCCCGAGCGGGCACTGCGCGTCCAGCCGTGCCTGATCCGCGGCCGATAGCCCGGCCTGTTGCTCCGAGTAGGTCGTCCCGATCGCGGGCCGGATGGCGATGGTCGGCTTCGCGGCGGCGCAGCCCCACGACGCGGAGAGCAGCAGCGCCAGGACGATTCTGGCCGCGCCGGAGCTGGAGCTCCACGCGGCTACTCGACGAAATGCAAACCCTTTCATGACCACCTCTCGCAGAATGTCATTTCTCTCACGCGCTCGCGATCAAGCCGTTGAGGTGATCGCGGACGTCCGGCGCGGTCTCGTTCCAGTAGTGCGTGTGCGCGCCGAGCCCGATGCACATCTCCTCCGCGCCGGCGCGGCTGAAGACCTTGATCGGTTCGGGATACGCGCCTGCATCCGGCGCCGACTCGGTGCGCCTGAACCACTCGTCCTGCCACAGCCCGCGACCCACGTAATCACCGCTGCGGTACGCGTTGCTCCACTGCTCCACGCCGAGCGCTACGTGGCTGGGGGTGAGGTTCACCCGCCACGCCTCGTCCGGCGGGAGCGGCGGAACCGGCTCGAGCGCGTTGTCGGGAACAGCGCGCACCCACACGTACTGGTGCGGGAAAAACCGGTTGAGCAGCTGCCGGATCGGATTCCCCATGGTGAATAGACGAATGGGAATGGTCGCCGTCGCTTTTCGCTCGCCGAAACCAAACGCGGCCAGCGCGGGATCGCCCCTTCCCGCCTCGCTCTCCGAGTTCAGGTAGCGCAGCAGGTCCGCGCTGATGAGCGCCCCGAGGCTGTGCGCGACGATTATCACGGAGTCGTACGGCCGGCCGTCGCTCGACCGGTCGCTCGCGATCGCGCGCAGCAGCGACACGTATCGTTCGGCGATGTGCGCGCGCGGCGTGCCGTCCCGCGGCAGCTCGCGCAGGTAGTTGTCCACGTCCAGCATCACGTCCAGCCCCGAGCCGCCGAACTTCGCCATCCCGAAGAACAGCGCCGCCGCGGACGCGGCTATCACGGAGCCCGTCGTCTGGAGGATCGGCAGCGCCAGCTCCCTGCTCGTCTCGAACAGCCACGCGAGCACCGGGTACTGCGGCCACCCGTGCCGCGCCGCGTTGTCGCCGGCCGCGAAGACGACGAGCACCACGAACACCGCGGCCCACCACACCACGGTCACGATCCGCGTAGCGTCGAGCCCGCGCGACAGCCACAGTCCGACGCGCTCCGACTGCTCGTTCGTGCAGGTGCTCGGCGCCTCGCTCTCGAGCCGCACCGAAGGCACCGCCATCCACACGAGCAGCAGCAGGGAGAACATGACGAGCAGCAGAGTGAGCGGCAGCCCCGACGTGGTGCTCATGAGCAGCACCGCGCGGAAGTAGCCGTGCACCGTCTCGGTGACGCCCAGGCAAGGGCGCGTGTCGGGCCAATCGCCCAGCCAGCGCAGCAGCGACTCCGGCGTCGCGATCATCCAGTCGGCGCCCGCCAGCGGGGGGAACATCTCCACCCGCATGCACTCGAAGACGTTGACCGAGCTGAGCCCCCACGCGAGCAGGGCGCTCCATACGATGACGATCAGCGCGAGCATGGCGGACGCGGAAAGCGCCAGCGACAAGCGGCTCGTACGAACCGCCGCGCTGGCGCGGGCCTGCTCCGCTCCGCTGAACGACCGCACCACTGCCGACCCCGATATCCACGCGACGACCGCGCTCGCGATCAACAGCACCCACATCACGCTCAACACTATGAACAGGATCTGCATCGCCCAGAAAACGGCGTACTCGATCTCGCGGGTCGCGGGTCCGCCGCTCGAGAACGCCTCGGCCATCGTCCAGGCGAACAGCAGCGCGGCCGCGACGAACATCGCCAAGCCGAACTTCCTCGCGCCCGGCCGCACCTTGTCGTACTTCCGCAAAATCATCTCGGTGAGCGCGAAAGCGATCAGCCACCACTCGGCTATCAGCACGATGTCCGCGCGGCCGACGATGCGGATGCCCGCGATGCCGAGCGCGGCGCCGGCGAGCGCCGCCAGCGCCGGGAGCGGCCACCAGTCGCGCACGCGAGGTCGCGAGGGTGGCGCTGCGAACGCGTACATCGCTCCGATCGCGATGACGACCGCGGCGAGCACCGCCGCGACGCGCACGCCCTGGTTGTTGGCGATGTCCACGCTCGGCGAGCCCTCGTCCCCGATCGAGCCGCCGAGCACGCGCACGAGGACCGCGCCGAGCAGCGTGACGAGCAGCAGCAAGTTGATGATCGGGATCGGGACCGCGAGCTGCCGCACCGATACCGCCTGGCACCATAGCAGCCAGCGCCACCGCCGGTAATTCGAGAACTCGGTCAGCCCGTCTTCCAGCGCGCGTCTGCCCAGCTCGGAGAGGTGCAGCACGAGCTGATACATCGACGAGAAGAACCGGAAGGGGTCCTTGCCGAGCGTGGAGAGG
>JANLGX010000516.1 GCA_024654005.1 Gemmatimonadaceae bacterium
CTTGGGACTCTGCCGGTGTTGCCGGGCCCCTTCGTATCGTTGCTAGGCGCGCAGGCGTCGAACTCAGACCTGTGATTTCCACGACCGCCCCGACCAACTGCTCGGTGCGAGTGCTGGTGCCTCATGACTGGCCGGTCGGAGATGATTATGAGGTCTGTGTTGCGAACCGAGATGGTAGCGTCTCCGATTGTAGCGAACCGTTTTCACTGACAGGTGTCTCTGCCAGCTGCTTGACGCCACTTACGTCGTGCGCGAGCTCCTGCACCGACTTATCGCTTGATTCGGCCAACTGCGGTGAGTGCGGTCGACAGTGTCGGGATGGTGCAGCATGCCTCCTTGGCAACTGCTCGCTTACGTGCTCGCCTCCGACCATCTCGTGTGCTGGCTCTTGCGTCGATACCCGGGTGGACCGTGGCAACTGTGGTGCATGTGGAATCGTCTGCGCGTCTCCAGAGGATTGTAGAGGCGGTGCTTGCGTTTCGAGTTGCGTGCCTACGCCGGAGGTTTGCGACGGCGGCGACAATGACTGTGATGGCAGCATCGATGAGGGCGAACCAGGCAGCGGCGGTGGTTGCATTGTCTCCGGTGCTATGGGTACCTGCGCGTCAGGTACGGTCAGATGTTCAGGCGGGACCTTGACGTGTGAACCCTCAACCTTGCCGGTTCCGGAGACGTGTGACGGCCGCGACGATGACTGCGACGGCACCGTCGACAACGGCTGTGCCTGCGTCTCAGGCATGAGCCGCCCCTGCTACTCTGGCCCTCTAGGCACCGAAGGCGTAGGTGCTTGCGCTACTGGACTGGAGACTTGCAGCCCAGCGGGAGCATGGGGTCCATGCTCGGGAGAGCGTGTGCCGACCTACGAGGTCGAGACTGGCTTCTGCGGCAACGGCATGGACGACGACTGCGCTGGCTGGGCCGACATACCTTGCGACACGGTACCGAGCACTATCGTTCCCCCGACGGGCACGATCGAGGTCATCGTCAATGACCCGAATCGCTACGTCGCCGTCGTCCCCGCAACGTCTTGCGATTCGGGTAGC
Source organism: Gemmatimonadaceae bacterium (assembly GCA_024654005.1). GTDB lineage: Bacteria > Gemmatimonadota > Gemmatimonadetes > Gemmatimonadales > Gemmatimonadaceae > JACDCY01. The sequence continues at coordinate 1,044 of JANLGX010000516.1, forward strand.
ATCGTGCTTCCGACCCCGATCATGGCCGCGCTGAGCGGCCCCGCCGTGACACCGCGGATCTGGTGCTACGAGACCCCCCGAAACCCGGAGACGTCCTCGAGTCCGTTCGTCGCGGGGCCTCCGGCGAGCACCGTCTTCCGGCAGATGTGGGACTCGCGCTACACGTTCGCGCTTTCTGCACCCTCGGGCGACGAGAGCCGGACGCGGGTCGTGGAGGTTCGGCCATCAGGTAGCCCTGCGTCCGGCTGGGCGTTCGGTGTGGTCATCGCGTTGCACGACTCGGACTACACCATCATCAATGCCTCGAACATCTACCTCGCCGCGCCCGGTGGTGAAGTCGGCGCGGTCGGGACGAACACGGCCTGCCCCGGCCCGACAGAACTCAACGGGCGCCTGCGAACCCGGCGACTCACGGCCGTAGCGACTGATCCCAGCGGCGCGACCACCATGTCCCTCGGCCTCGACGACCCTCTCGACTCGATCAGCGTTGCGGGAGCGTTCCCGGCGTGCCAGTGCGGTGCATCCGCGCACATCATCGGAACGCCGATGCCGCCGGGTTGGGTATCCTGCGGAACCCTGCCAGCTTGGTGACGATGGCGAGGACACACCTCTTTGCTTCTTTCTCGGACAGCTGAGCGGATGGTGTCATTTGCCGGACAAGCCGCCCGTCTGGTAAGGTGGACCACGTATGACTACCCGAGTATGGAGCGACCACCAGGACACAGTGAACGTCCTTCGCTAACAGAACTCGAGCCCTCGAAGGAGCGCTTTATTAGCGACCTCTACTTTCTCATTGCGAGAGACTTGCTCCCCCGCAACGGCTCCGGCGCGACTCTCATCCTCCGCGATCTAGAGCTCCATATGCACTCTATGACGGAGGATGAGCGGTACGCTCGAGTCCAAGACGCTAGAAAGGCCATCGTGAGGTTCAAGAATGATGTAGAAGCCCTCCTGCGAGAACGCCTTCAGGTGGACGAGCGGGATTGGGAGACCATCACGGTTCAGACAGAACTTGACCCAACTCGCCCCTGGATCAGCAGTTAGTCGGCGTGGGTTGGGGGGGTGGCTGCTGCGTCGAAGAGAAGAGTGTTTCGAGTTTGGTCACCGGCCGAATACGATCATCTTGTATCAGATGACATCGGGCGTGCAGGCGTGCTCGTCCATCTGTGCGCTCATCTCGAGACGCGTCTAAAGACGATCATCGGCTCGCGAGGTTCCAGCCTATTCGCACTGCTGAATGCTGCGGGCGATCGTGATCTTCTGGAGGATAGGGGCGGTCTTCTTCGGCGATCTGTGTGCCTTAGAAATGGTGTTTGT
>JANLGX010000003.1 GCA_024654005.1 Gemmatimonadaceae bacterium
AGCTTGTCCAGCGGCAGGAGGTCCACGGTCTGCCCGTCGTCGAAGAAGTGCTTCGCGGCGTCGACGTGGGTGGCGGTATGAGAACCGAAAAAAACGGAACTGACGTTGGCGGAAGCGCCGGCCGCGATTGATTGCTGGGGGGCGATTTCGATCGCGGGGTTCCCTGGGTAGATCAGGCCGCCGTTAACCACCGGCGTGGAGATGTCGATTATTCGGCGCATGACTTCCTAAAAGCGGTTAACTGCGCTGCACGCAGCACGCAGCACGCAGCACGCAGCACGCAGCACGCAGCACGCAGCACGCAGCGTTGTTATGCCGCCAACCGGCTGCTGCCAGACGCACATATGCTCAGTACCAGCCCCGCCAAAATCTGTTCATCCGACGCCACTCCGGTCTCCTTCAACGCCATGTCCGCCGCGAGGAGCGCTGCGATCGACCGGTCGAGCGCTTCGGCCGACCAGTCTTCCGTCGCGCGCGCCCAGACCTTTGCCGCCGCGCCGAACGACTTCGGCAGCATCAGCCAGCCGGCGCTCTGCAGCAGCCCTATGTACTCGTGCTCGAGGCTCGTCACCGACATACCCTTGTCCAGCTTCGCCCTGCCCCATGACATCGCCAGAGTCTGGTTCGCCAGCGCCATCACAATCGACACGCCGGTGGTCTTCGGTTGCGCGAGCAGCCGGGAGAGCATACCGAGGGCGCGCGCGGAATCCCGGTCCACGAGCGCGTCCATGAAGTCGCCGAGCGTCTCGCCGTGGCGCACGCCGATCACTTCGCTGACGATCGTCTCGTCGATCTCTCCACCCGATGCGTAGCTCGCGAGCTTGTCCAGCTCGGTCGACAGCTCGTGCAGGTCGGAGCCGACCACGCTGTGCAGCAGCTCGGCCGCGGCCGGAGTAATGGACGCTCCGTGCGTCTCTCTCGCATGGTGCGCGATGAACTTGAGCACGCGCGCCGGAGTAAGCGGGTCGAACCTGAGCTCGGTCGCCCTGGCCATCAGCGCGCGGTCGGTCTTACCGCCGGCTGCGACCATGATGAGGCTCGTGCCGGGTGCCGGCGACTGGAGATACCGGTCCAGCACGAAGCGCGTCTGCTTCTTGAGCGCGGCGGGATCCTGCAGGACGACGACGCGCCTCTCCGAGAACATCGGCATCGTGCTGAGCAGGACGTCGAGCGACTCCGCGTTCAGCTCGGACGCGCGCCGCACCTCGAAGTTGAACTGCCTTCCGGCGGGATCGATGGCAGCGTCGGCGATCTGTCTGACGGCTGCTTCTTTCTGATATTCGTCCTCGCCGTGGATGTAGTAGGCGGGGTCGAACTGGCGGGATTTGACGATTGCCTGGAGCGATCGGGACGCGGCTTGCGACATCGCTCCCAATATACCGCCGGCTGCTACCGGGTGAGGTTCGTCAGGCGGAACGCCGAGTTGGCAAACTGGATCTGCGCTTGCTCCGCCATCAGCGCGGCGGGCCAGATAGGAATTCCCATGGACACCGAGGCGAGCATCGCCTGCGACGCCATCAGCGACTCCTCGACGGGCGGCTCATCCTGCGCGGGCACTGTCGCCACTACCGGCGCGAGTGAGAGAGGGGCGTCGCTGCCCGAGAGAAGGTTCGCGCCGACGAAGACCATGAGTCCGGCCGCGCAGACCGCGGCCACGGCCGCTCCGGGCGTGAGAAAAGACGCCGGCCGCGACAGTGGGGCGTCGTTGAGCGCGCGGATCCTGCTGCTCACGCGCTCGGTGAACCCGGGAGAGCACTCGATCCGCGGCATGTTCCGGAACAGCAGCAGGGAGCGGCGGATCAGCGCGTCGTGGCGGGCACATGGCGCGCACTCGGCGATGTGCCGTTGCATCTCTACGATTTCAATTCCGGGGAGAACGTCGTCGACGAAGCCGACGTGGCGGGCGTGGAAGGTGCGACAGTCCATGGGTACTCGCTACAAGAGGCCTACAGGGTCGGGTTAGGGTACCCGACAAGGGTACCCCGGTTCCCGAACTTGCAGCTATTCCAGTTCCGGCGCTACGATCTCGGCGAAACTGTTTCTGGCCCTGTTGAGCCGCGATTTCACGGTGCCAAGGTTGCAGCCCGTGATCTCCGCGATCTCCTCGTAGGACTTCCCTTCCAGCTCCCGGAGGATGAACACGTCCCGGTGGTGCTCGGGAAGCTTGGCGACCGACTCTTCCACGACCCGGCGAAGGTGGCGCTTCCGGTACATGTCGTCCGGCCGGGTGGATGAATCCTCGAACTCGAGCGGCCGGTCCTCGTCCTGCCAGTTCTTCTTGACCGTCTGAAACAGCACCAGCGGATTGCGCGACCGGTTCCGCAGTTCGTTCTTGGCGAGGTTCGAGGCGATCGTGTACACCCAGGTCGAGAACTTCTTGGAGCGGTCGAACCGGTGCAGGTGGCGGTACACGCGAATGAACACTTCCTGCACCAGATCCTCGGCGCGCTCCCTGTCGCCTACCGTGCGGTAGATGAAGTTGAGCAGCCTGGTCTGATACCTGACGACCAGCTCCTCGAAAGCCCGTTCTTCGCCGCCGAGGAAGGCCGTGACCACGCCGGAATCGTCCGCGAGCTTGAGCTGCTCTCGAACGGAGATGGCCGGGGTGGCGATCAACTGCTTGCGGACAACGCTAGTGGCCATGTGGTCTCCTCTCTCTGCAGGTTCCCGAGCCCAAATCGGTTGAGGAACGACCTCAGTCGACGGACGGGGTGGTTCGCCGTACCAAGGTGCATCGGTCGTGCCGTGCCGTGCCAATTACGTAAGTTTTTATCTGACAATGCGTTACGTTCGTCGCCGCAACCATGACTCTCTGGATGTGTCCCTCTTCCAGGACACCATGGAACAAATTTGACGTTGCCCAAAACAGATTGTTAATCCCTTCGGCCATTATGTCTGAAAAAATGAGTCACTACTATATATGATATGTGACTCAGTCACGGAGCCTGCGAGGACGCAGCACGCAGCACGCGGCACGCAGCGTCGTTCACCGTCCCGCTCTGAAGCCGGCGGCAAACAGAATCCCGACGATCGTCTTGGCGTCGACGATCTCCCCCTGCTCGATCATCGCCAGCACCCGCGACAGCTTCACCACCTCGACCTCCGCGAACTCGTCCGGCTCGTGCGCGGTCTCACCCCGCGTCAGACCCGTAGCCAGGAAGATGTGGATCCTCTCGTCCGCGAAACCCGGCGTCATGAATGGAGCGCACATCTCTTGGACACTCTCAGCGGTACATCCGGTTTCCTCGCGCAGCTCGCGATGGGCGCATTCGAGTGGCTCTTCGCCCGGGTCGAGCCGGCCAGCCGGGATCTCGTACAGGTAGCCGCCCGCGGCGTAGCGATATTGCCGAAGCAGGAGCAGATCGGGATCTTCTCCACCCGGATCGCTGAGGAACGGAACGATCGCGCTGGCGCCCGGGTGGCGCACGATCGCCATCTCCCCCTCGCTCCCGTCCGGAAACCGGACGCGGTCGAGGTCGAGCTTGAAGATCTTTCCTTCGTACAAGCGCGTGGATGATATCCGTGCGTCATTTTTCATCGCGTCATCCCGGAAATTTTCTCGAGCCAAC
>JANLGX010000007.1 GCA_024654005.1 Gemmatimonadaceae bacterium
CGCCTACTCGATGTGGGAACGCGAGCAGTTACTAGTCACTAATCACTAGTCACGAATCACTGCTTTTATGATTCTCGGCACCGCCGGCCACATCGACCACGGCAAGACCGCGCTCGTGCGCGCGCTCACCGGCGTTGATACCGACCGTCTGCCGGAGGAGAAGCGCCGGGGGATCACGATCGACCTCGGCTTCGCGCCGCTGGTGCTCGACGGCGTGGGAACGATCGGCGTGATCGACGTGCCCGGCCACGAAGCGTTCGTGCGCACGATGCTCGCGGGCGCGACCGGGGTGGATCTCGCGCTGCTCGTCGTCGCGGCAGACGAAGGAGTCATGCCGCAAACGCGCGAGCATCTCACCATTCTCACCATGCTCGGTGTGCGCTCGGGCGTCGTCGCGCTCAGCAAGAGGGATCTGGTCGAGACCGAGTGGCTGGAGCTCGTGACGGCCGACGTCGCATCCGTCCTCGAAGGTTCGGGGCTCGCCGGCGCGCCGATCGTTCCCGTCTCGGCGACGACAGGCGCGGGATTGGACGACTTGCGGGCCGCGATCCGCGCTGCGGCGTCGTCGGTGGTCGCGCGCGACACCGTCGATCTCTTTCGCATGCCGATCGATCGGGCGTTCTCGGTGCACGGCACAGGCACCGTCGTCACCGGCACCGTGTGGAGTGGAACGCTCCGCAAGGGCGCGGCGACGGTGTTTCCCGGCGCGCTCGCGGTGCGGGTGCGCGATCTCCAGACGCACGGCACGTCGGTGGAGAGCGTGTCGGCCGCTTCGCGCGCCGCCGTTGCGCTCGCCGGAGTCACCGTGGAGCAGGCCGGCCGCGGGGCGGTGCTCGTGGCCGGCGACGGCTGGGCCGAGAGCTCCGTCATGCTCGCGGAGCTGACGCTGTCCGACTCGAGAGTCGCCGTCACGCCGCGCACGCGCGTGCGGCTCCACCTCGGCGCCGCCGACGTGGGTGCGCGGCTGCGGTTGTTCGATTCCCGAGCCGGTCGGATCCGGATTCCAGCGCGGATTCGATTGGACGAGCCGGTCATCGCCCGGGCCGGCGACCGGTTCGTGCTGCGCGCGGGCTCGCCGCTCGAGGTGATCGCCGGCGGCGTTGTCACCGATCCGCTGCCGACGGGCCGTCGCCCGAAGCCCGGCGCGACGGAGTTCGGACCGGGTGCCGCGGAGCGTCTGGCGGCGCTGTGCGACGAGGCGGGGCCGAAGGGAGTCGAGCGCAGGACGCTACCCATCCGGCTCGGCGCGTCGCCCACCGAGATCGAGTCTCTCCGCGCCGACGGCAATTTCTATTTCACCGATCGCAGCGCTTACTCGCGACACGTCCTGGACGACGTCGCGGATCGACTGCCGGCGGTAATTCAAGAGGCGCAAGTAAACTCTCCGACCGAATCCGGCGTCCAATTGGATGAGCTGCGGGGATCGCTCGACGTCGACGCCGATCTGGTCGACGCGGCGCTCCGCCTGCTCGTCGAGCAAAAAGCGGTGGAGGTCGAAGGCACGATCGTTCGGAGCGCGGGCTGGAAGGCGCGGTTGACGAGCGTGCAGTCCGATCTCGCCGAACGGATGGTGCACGCTTTTTGCTCTTCCGGCGAGGAGCCACCGGCCTTGGGAGAGGTGGTCGCGAGACATGGTGAAGACGTGGTCCCGGTGCTCCGCTACCTGGAGCGCGAAGGCCGTCTGATCCGGATCTCAGGCGACTTCTACTACTGCCCGGAGGTAGTCGAGCGCATGGTCGGGCGGTTGGCTGCGGCGATGGCGGAGGACCGGGAGTACTCGCCGGCGGAGGTGAAGGAAGCCGTCGGGACTTCGAGGAAGTACCTGATTCCGTTCCTGGAGTTCTGTGACCGGACCAGGGTCACGGAAAGAAAGGGGGCGGGCAGGGTATTACGAAACAGGCAGGGCGGTCGTCTGTAACGAGCTAGGATCGTTGACACTTGCTTGTACCGGTCCTAAGTTCGCCGCAATAGCTGGTCATCCGTTCACCTCACGTGGGAGTATTCGAACCGAACCTTTCATAGTCAGCACGGAGTAGGCATGAAGCAACGATGGTGGGCACTCTTGATCGTGCTCGCCCTCAGTGCGGTGCCACGTGAGTCTGCGGCGCAAGGTTTTTCACCCCAAACCGGCGACTCGCAAGGCACCGCGACCGGATTGGGACAGAACTATCCGAATCCGTTCGCTCTCGACACGAGGATCCCGTTCACGATCGGTGATTACCCGACGTGCTCGGATCCGGGCAGGCAGTACAGGGTTTCGCTGCGAGTGTACAATCTGTTGTCGCAGCTGGTGGCGATCCCTACGCTGGAGGCCGGTGTCGGCGGGCCTGGCGGTGAGCCGCTGGACAACGTTTTACTGACGTGCAATCAGTTCGTGGGCTACTGGAACGGAAACTTCCTGAACCGCGATGAGCAGATCCCGCGAGGGGTCTACCTGTACCGGCTGGAGGTCGATGGCCGGCCCTTCGTGAAGAAGATGTTCAAGAAGTAGGACTGATTGGGGAAAACCGGGGGCCGCGCGAGAGCGCGGCCCCTTTTTCTATCGATCTATTACACGCGCGTCAAGCGCCTGCAGATGCCCAGCGTTAGCGTAACCGAGGATCGCGCGGTCGCACGTCATCAGGGAAGCAGCCATCGCGCGTGCCGTTGCGATCATGATCCTGTCAGCCGGGTCGCCATGTAGCACGCCGGGGAGGCGAGTGCTCTCGATCGCGATCTCCGGCGTCAGGGGCGCCAACCGCACGCCAGGCGCACTTAGTCCCGCCGACACCCAGACGTCGAGTGGCTGTGTGAGCGAGATGCGCCGCTTTGCGACCAGGATAGCCACCTCCCACACCGAGATGACTGACACCAGGAGGCGCCCGTGCGTGCTCGAACGATTCAGCAACTCCATGGCACGAGCTGAAAGCGAACCCTGAACTCCCTCGAGCAGCCAGATCCAGACGTGCGTATCGAGAAGGAGCCGGGGGTGGTTCTCAGCTGTCGGCATCCCACACCTCGCCCGTGGGTCCCACGATGTCGCCGTGAATCTCCACCGTGCCCGCGAGGTATCCGAACAGATTCTTTCCGGTCTCAGGGAGCGGCACCAGCTTCGCCATAGGCTTGCCGTGCTTGGTGATTACGATCTCCTCGCGGGTCTGCTTTACCCGATCCAGGAATTCGAGACATTTCGCCTTGAACTCCGTTGCCGATACCTCTGCGGCGTAACCGCCGATCGCTGCCTCGCGCACCCTGCCAGTTTTTTTCTTCATCATCACTCCTTGTAAAACTGGTCATATTAATCTAACGTGTTTGTCGCGGGGGGGGGCACTCCGGATGCCCGCAGCCGCCTACTCGAAGCATCCCAGTGAAGCAGACTGAGGATTGCATAGCTAAGTCATTATGGCTATCATAGCTATATGCGCCGGGTCGGTATTGCGGAAGCCAAGAACAACCTCAGCGCGCTCCTGGACCGGGTACAGCGGGGGGAGCGCGTCCTGATTACCGATCGTGGCAATCCCGTGGCTGCGATTATCCCGGCGCAGCCGGACGCGGGGGCGGCGGCGGGGATCGCGCGCCTCGAGCGGGAGGGACTTATCCGCCGGGGCTCGGGTCGCGCCGAGCTCATTCTGAGCCCGCCTCCCAGGCTGAAGCAAGGAGCCAGCGCGCTGGCTACGCTCCTGGAAGATCGCCGCGAAGGGCGATGAGGTTCTGGGACAGCTCGGCGATCATACCACTGTTGGTCAAGGAGTCCGAGACCGCTGTCTGTACGGGTCTTTTCAGGGAGGACTCGGAAGTCGCCGTCTGGTGGGGCACCGAGATCGAGTGCATGTCAGCGCTGATCCGGCGCGAGCGCGCAGCCGACCTGTCTTCGGTTGGCGCGGCACAGGCTGCGGGGCGTCTGGCGGCGCTGAGCGTTGCCTGGACGGAAGCGCTTCCTTCGGAAGAGATTCGTGCTCTCGCGGTGCGCTTCCTCCGGCTGCACGCGTTGCGCGCCGCCGATGCGACGCAGCTCTCCGCGGCCTATGTGCTCTCCGGCGAGAGCCCCGCGGCGCTCGAGTTCGTTTGCCTGGACGAGCGACTTCGTGTCGCGGCGGAGCGCGAAGGGTTTTCCGTCCTGCCGGCCTAGCTCAAACCTGCCGTTGCCTGCTGTCCCACTTGCATTTAGGTTCCAATACGGTTCCTATTTGGGGGTAATGTGGCGAGCCTGACCATCAAAGGCGTTCCCGCAGAGTTGCTTGCTCAATTGAAACGCGAGGCGGCCGAGCATCGCCGAAGCCTGAATGGCGAGGTGCTGCACCGCCTCGAGCATTCTGTCGCGGACCCGGCGACCAGCGACGTGGCTGGAGCAACCGGGCAGTACCGGCAGGCGACTCGCGGTCGGCCGCTGACCGTCGCGGAGCGAAAGGATCTCGACGCCGAAGACTGGCTTCGACGAGTTCGCGAAGTCCGCGACCAGCTCGACATTCAAACGACCACGGCCGAGATCATCGAAGCGCGCGATTTCGGCCGCAAATGATCGTCGCGGACTGTACGCTTATCGCGCATTTTCTGATTCCGGGCGCAGCTACGACTGTTGCCGAGAAGGTCGTAGCGGCCGACCCGTATTGGATCGTTCCGCCCCTTTGGCGAAGCGAGCTACGGAACGTGTTGCGCGGATACATCGTGGCCGGCAAGATGACGTTGGAGGAGGCGTCGCGGCTGGTCGAGCGCGCGGAGGAACGGCTGGCCGGCCGCGAATACCCCGTGTCGAGCGAACACGTGCTCGCGCTGGTGGCGGCTACCCGGTGCTCGGCTTACGATGCGGAGTATGTGGCTTTGGCGCAGGCATCGAGTACGACGCTCGTCACGAGCGATCGTAAGCTGCGTCAGTTATTTCCCACCGTGGCGCGGTCGCCGGAAGAGTTCCTCGAGATGAAGGCTGAGGCGAATGGGTAAGAGCAAACTTGTCGCGGCCGAACACGCGTTCGAAAGATGAGTGCGATCCGGAGGCCGCAGGCTGTCGTGCTTGCGGGACCCAACGGCGCGGGGAAGACGTCCGCCGCCCCCGAGCTCCTGCGGGACGCGGTGGGGATCGGCGCTTTCGTGAATGCGGATATTATCGCTCAGGGGCTGTCGGGATTCAGCCCTCAGTCCGCAGCCTTTGAGGCCGGCCGGGCCATGTTGCATCGTTTGCAGGAACTCGCGCGCGAGCGCACAAACATGGCTTTCGAGAGTACGCTTTCCGGCCGTTCAGCGCACCAGTTTCTGATCGAAATACGCGCGAGCGGCTATGACGTCCATATCTTCTACCTGTGGCTTCCGACGCCGGAGCTGGCCGTCTCCCGGGTGCACCAGCGGGTCCAATCGGGAGGTCACGATGTGCCTGACGCGGTCGTCCGGCGACGGTTCTGGAAGAGCTTGGTCAATTTCGATCGACTTTACCGTCCCATTACAGCGTCATGGCAGATGTTCGATGGTAGCAGCGTAGTAGGCCGGCCGCTGATTGCGCGTGGAATGGGCGAAAGTGTGCCTATCGTACTGGACGCGAGTCGATGGATCACCGTTCAGAACATGATCAAGGAGGCTCAATGAGTTCGACGCCGGCAACTGACATCGCCGCCATTATTATGGACGGGACGTCCATCGAGCGGGCAATCGTTGCTGCCCGCCGACGCGTGGTCGAGACTCACCGGCAGCTTGGGATACCGCTCGTCATCTGGCGCGACGGGAAAGTTGTCGAGATAGCGCCCGAAACCGTGGATCTCGACCTGGACGCTTACCGCGACGATTCGGCCGCGAGCAAGCGGAACGTCGACCTTCCCTCGGTCGAAGAGATGCGAGAGCGCCTCGCCCGCCTCGAGCCTGTAAGCACGACGGAGGCCATCGTTGCGGCAGTGCGCGCCGAGCGAGAATCTCATTGACCGCATGCGTGAAGCGTTGGTAACGGGCGGGATAGTCTTCCTTTACGAGCGTCATGATCAACCCCGATAAACTCACGGTAAAGGCGGGCGAAGCCTTCAACGACTCGCTTGAGCGGGCGCGCCGTGCTGGCAACCCGCTCGTGTACGATCTCCACCTCCTGCTGGCGCTGCTCGACCAGGATGAGGGGATCGTGGTGCCGATGCTGCAGAAGCTCGGCGCGAGCGTGACCGCGGTGCGCGAGCAGACCGAGCGCGAGGCGGCGCGCTATCCCAAGCAGTCCGACGCGCAGCCGACGCTCTCGCGCGAGCTGAACCAGGTCTTCGATCGCGCGGAAAAGCAGGCCAAGTCGCTCGGCGACGAGTACGTCTCCACCGAGCACCTGCTGCTCGCCCTCGCGGACACGCCGGGCACGGAGAGCAAGACGCTGCTCAAGGGTGTGGGCGCGACGCTTGCCAAGCTGCTCGAAGCGCTCGAAGCGGTGCGCGGCTCGCACCGCGTGAGCGACCAGACGCCGGAGAACCAGTACCAGGCGCTGCAACGCTACACGCGCGATCTCACCGAAGACGCGCGCAAGGGACGGCTCGATCCGGTCATCGGCCGCGACGAGGAGATTCGCCGCGTCATCCAGGTGCTGTCACGCCGCACCAAGAACAACCCGGTGCTCATCGGCGAGCCGGGCGTCGGCAAGACCGCGATCGCCGAAGGGCTCGCGCAGCGGATCGTGAACGGCGACGTGCCCGACGGACTCAAGAACAAGCGGCTGGTGTCGCTCGACATGGGCGCGCTCATCGCCGGCGCGAAGTTCCGCGGCGAGTTCGAGGAGCGCCTCAAGGCCGTGCTCAAGGAGATCACCGAAGGAGAAGGGAAGTTCGTCGTTTTCATTGACGAGATGCACACGATCGTCGGAGCGGGGAAGGCCGAGGGGTCGATGGACGCGGGCAACATGCTCAAGCCGATGCTCGCGCGTGGCGAGCTGCGCGTCGTGGGCGCGACCACGCTCGACGAATACCGCAAGAATGTCGAGAAGGATGCAGCTCTGGAGCGCCGCTTCCAGCCGGTGTACGTCGGCGAGCCGAGCGTGGAGAGCACGGTCGCCATTCTCCGCGGCCTCAAGGAGCGGTACGAAGTGCATCACGGCGTGCGCATCACTGATGGCGCCGTAGTCGCGGCCGCGACGCTGTCCAACCGCTACATCGGCGACCGCTTTCTCCCAGACAAAGCCATCGATCTCATAGACGAAGCGGCGTCCCGCCTTCGCATCGAGATCGACTCGCTCCCGCAGGAGATCGACGAGGTCGAGCGCCGCATCGTGCAGCTCGAGATCGAGCGTGAAGCGCTCAAGAAGGAGAAGGACGCGGCCTCGAAGGAGCGCCGCGACGCGCTCGAGCGCGAGCTGGCGGAGCTACGCGAGAAATCGGGTGGGATGAAAGCGCAGTGGCAGGCAGAGAAGGAATCGCTCGGCGAAGTCGGGCGGATCAAGCAGCAGATCGAGGAAGGACGCAACCAGGCGGATCAGGCGACACGCTCCGGCGACCTCGGTAAGGCCGCCGAGATCACCTACGGCACCATCCCGCAGCTCGAGGCCGAGCTGAAACAGGTTGAATCGCAGCTCGCCAGCAAGCAGGGCGGCAAGCGTCAGTTCCTGAAGGAAGAAGTGGACGCGGATGACGTCGCCGAGATCGTGGCGAAGTGGACCGGCATCCCCGTATCGCGGATGATGGAGAGCGAGCGCGAGCGGCTGACCAAGCTCGAGGCCGAGCTGAGCAAGCGCGTCATCGGCCAGCCGGAAGCCGTCGCCGCCGTGTCCAACGCGGTGCGGCGCTCGCGCGCCGGCCTCCAGGATCCGAATCGCCCGATCGGCTCGTTCATCTTCCTGGGCCCGACGGGTGTCGGCAAGACGGAGACCGCGCGCGCGCTCGCCGATTTCCTGTTCGACGACGAGC
>JANLGX010000008.1 GCA_024654005.1 Gemmatimonadaceae bacterium
TACACGGTAACGCGATGAAGCGGTGATTAGTGATTGGTGATTGGTTATTAGTGACTAATCACCAATCACCAATCACCAATCACTAATCACCAATCACCAGTCATCGTCGCTGCGGCTTAGGCGGGCACCGGTGTGTTGCCGGTGGCGGAGCGTTTTTCCAGCTTGAGCACCTGATCCACCTCTCGCCTGCCCTCGAGCAGATACTCCAGGTCACGGGATAGCCGCAGCGCGGCGGTGAGATCCTCCGTCATGCTCTCGGCGCTGCCGATGCCGGCGTGCATTCGCAGGAGCTGCAGGCGGATCGTCTCCAGAGCGCCGACCGCGTCTGACAAACGCTGCTCCGCGGCCGAGCGTGCCGCGCGGATTTCATCCGCCGCGCCCTGTCGCTGTCCTGCGCTGCCGCCCGCGAGCGCGCTGCCGCGCTGGCCGTCGCGCGCTCCGCCCTGCTCGATGGTGTGCGCGATCTCGTCCAGCTCGGCGATGCGCGCACGCGCATTCTCCGCGTGCAGCTCGAGCGCGCGCAGGTGCAACGGCAGCCCGCTGAATGATTCCCGCACCTCCGGGGGGAGATCCTCGAACAGGCGCTCCGCCGCCATACCGATCGCCAGCTCGGTCGGACGATATGAAGCGCCGACGGCAGGCTGCCTGTCGAGCCCCAGTCCGGCCAGCTTGAAAAGCCAGCGCCCGACGCGGCTCTTCCAGAACTTCAGCCCGAGCTCGCCCGGAACCTGGCTGCCCACGATGTGCTTCGAGCCGAGGTAGAGACCGGCTCCCATGTAGGTCACTCCCGCGACGTTCATCATGGGGACGACGACCGTCTCGAAAGCGGGGAAGTAAGGGCCGACGATCATGTACACCAGCCCCGCGACATTGGCCAGCAACGCGGTCACTCCCGCGCGCAGAATCAGGCGGTCCCACCGGCTCGGTGGCGGCGTGCGCTCGGAGGCGAGGGTCTCGCGCCGCTCCTCCGTCTGTATGCGGAGCGCGCGCAACAGCTCGTCACGGCCGTAACCTGAGCGCAGCAGCCGTCGCACCATCTGCACGACCATGGCCACCGGTGTGCTGGCGAGGAACGCGCTAAAAATCGAGGTGACGAGCACGAAGCCCGCCGGCAGGAGTGCGCTGTCCGATGCAACCATGATGCTCATCGTCATGGCGAACAGCGAGCCCATCGCCATCGCCGCCATCGGCCGCGACGCATGCTGCATTCGCTCGTTGAACACGTGCAGCGCCATCGGGATCCGGCTGTGGCGCTCGAGCGCGCTGCCGAGCGCTTCGGCCAGCTGCTCGCCGCCCTCGAACCGCGCGGCTGGGTCCTTGGCCAGACAGCGGTCGATAGCGTGCGCCAGCGGCGCGGGAACGCCGGGAGCCACGCTCGTGAGCGGAGCGGCTGCCTGCGTGATCTGCTTCGCGAGCGTCGCCGCCACCGTCGGCCCCGCGAACGGCACGCCACCCGACAACATGTAGTAACCGACGACGCCCAGCGCGTACAGGTCGCTGCGGCCGTCCACGGATTCGCCGGCCGCCTGCTCCGGGCTCATGTATTCCGCGGTTCCCATCACTTCCGCGCCGCTGGTGAGCGATGGCGCGTCACTCACATGCGCGATCCCGAAATCGGTAACGAGCGAGCGGCCCGAGCCGGCCTCGAGGAGGATATTGGCCGGCTTGATGTCGCGGTGCACGACACCCTGCGCGTGCGCGTACGCCAGGGCCCACGCCACCTCGCGTAGAATCCGGGCCGCGTCCGTCGCGGCGAGAGGACCGCGATCGCGGACGCGCTGCTCCAGCGTCTGCCCCTCGACGTACGACATGACCATGAAGACGAAGTCGCCGACTTCGTCGACGGCATGAATCGGCACGATGTGTGGATGCGACAGCCGCGCAGCCGTGCGCGCTTCGCGCAGAAACCGCTCGCGGAGCGTGCGCTGCGCGGCGAAAGTTGCCGGGAGCAGCTTGAGCGCCACGGGCCGGTCCAGCCTGACCTCCCGCGCGAGATACACGACTCCCATCCCGCCGCGGCCGAGCTCCCGCTCGAGCGAGTAGCGGCCGGCGAGCGCTTGCTGGAGCTCCAGAAATTCCTGGCTGGGGGTGTGGGACACGGGCCACCTCCGGCGGATCGTGACGGGCAACGCTACGGGGTCGGGCCTCCGGAGACAAGGGTCAGGCGGCGGTGATTAGTGATTGGTGATTTGTGATTGGTAAAGGCGAAACAGCCGAAGTCGGAAACACGGGAGAGCCTTTCTGCGTACGGTTTTACGTGCCATGATTTGTGGGTAGTTCACTAATCACGAATCACCAATCACCAATCACCAATCACCAATCACCAGCCCCTATGCCAATCCTCTACGCCATCATCGCCATCCTCACCGGCCTGCTCCTCCTGGCCGACACGTTCATCAGCATGCGCGGGTTCAGCGGAGTGATCGCGGCGCTCAAGCCGTACGAGACGGTCATCGGAATCGTCGCGCTGATCGCGGGCGTCCTGCACTTCTTCTCCCTGCTCGGGATCGCGCTGATCATGGGCGGGCTCATGCTTGGCACGCGGGCGTTGACGACGGTGCCGAGCATCGGCGACGAGCTGGGAAGCGCGTCGAGCGCGTTGACGCCGTTTCGAGGGTTGATCGGCGGGGTCACGCTGGTGCTGGGAGTGCTTGCGTTGCTCTGAACGATCGAGCGTGGCGCTTTTACCAACAGGTTTGGGAAACAGGTTCTAAGTGTTGGTTCGGGTAAACGACTGGTTCCGGGTTGATGGTCGGTGGTGACGGCGGAAAAACCAACAACCAGTTACCGGTAACCGGTCGTTAACCACAACCAAAACCAACAACCTGTCACTCAAACCTGTTTTTGTTGTTGACAGCGACTACTTCCCCATCCGGCGCAGTTCGACCATCAGGCACCGGTCCTGCACGACGTCGATCCCCGCCCGCGCCAGCTTCTCCGCCGCGTCGTCGTTTGTGATCCCCAGCTGGAACCATACCGCGCGCGGCTGCTTCGCGATGATGTCGTCCACGTGCGGCGGGATGTCCTTCGGCCTGCGGAACACGTTCACGATGTCCACCTCGCCCGGCACGTCGGCGACTTTGCGGTACACCTGCTTGCCGAGTATCTCGGTCACATCCGGATAATACACTGGCACCGGGATGATCTCGTACCCCGCGGCCATCGCGTACGCCGGGACGAACCGCGCCGGCTTGTGCGGCTCGACCTTCATGCCGAGCACGGCGATGCGCTTGGAGGATTCGAGCAGGGCGGCGATCTGATCGTCGGATTCCAGGAGGTGCTTGCGCCATTCGTCAGTCATGGCCGTTTGTTGGGCAGGATGCGAGCCAGCGGAGGCGGGTCCAGGGATATCCTATGGGGAATCCAGGCCGTGAGCAGTGAGCTGTTAGCTGACAGCTCTCAGCAACTGAACATATTGGACGTGTCGGCGCGTTTGCCGGCGAAATCCCAGGAACGTCCGAATGTGTAGTTGCTGATGGCTAATGGCTAATAGCTCGTTGCTCACGGCCTGGATTCCCTTTGGATTATCCCAGGAGCCGACGTCCCCCGTTTATCTTGCCCATGCCACCAATCGCTGGAGACTCCGCCACATGCGTTTGCTTGTCCTCGGTGCCGGCCTACAAGGCTCGGCCTGCGCCTATGACCTGCTGCAGAACCCCGAAGTCGAGCAGGTCAGGCTCGCCGACATCAGCATCGAGCACGTGCGCGATTTCCTCGCGCCGTACTCCGGCAAGCGGCTGATCCCCACTCCGCTGGACGTGCGCAACACCGAAGCGGTGCGCGCGCTGATGACCGAGTCCGACGCGGTGATGAGCGCGATCCCGTACTACTTCAACTTCGAGCTCGCCAGGCACGCGGTCGAATCCAAGGCGCACTTCTGCGACCTCGGCGGCAACACGCCGATCGTCTTCCAGCAGAAAGAGCTGGATCCCCAGGCGAAGCACAACGGCGTGAGCGTCGTCCCCGACTGCGGGCTCGCGCCGGGAATGGTGAACATCCTGGCCGAGCACGGGATCAAACAGCTCGACCGCGTCGACAGCGTGAAGATCTACGTGGGCGGGCTGCCGCAGCATCCCGAGCCGCCGCTCAATTACATGGTGGTGTACTCCCTCGAGGGGACGCTCGACTACTACACGAGCCTGTCGTGGATCCTGCGCGACGGCAAGCGTGTGCAGGTGAAGGCGCTGTCGGAGCGGGAGCCGGTGGACTTTCCCGCGCCGGTCGGACGGCTCGAGGCGTTCCACACCGCGGGCGGATTGTCGACGATGGCGTTCCGCTACGAGGGGAAGATCCCCAACATGGAGTACAAGACGCTGCGCTATCCCGGCCACGCCGAGATAATGGAAGCGATCCGCGACATCGGGCTGCTCGATTCCGAGCCGATCGACGTGAAGGGAGTCCGCGTCGCGCCGCGCGACGTGGCGGTCGCGGCGATGTCGGAGAAGCTGACCAAGCCCGGCGCGCACGATCTCGTCGCGCTGCGCATCATCGTCGAGGGAGAGAAAGGAGGGAAGCCCGCGCGGCGGACGTACGAGCTGGTGGACCGGTACGATGCGTCGCGCGGGATCAGCGCGATGATGCGCACGACCGGTTATTCGCTATCCATTACCGGACAGATGCAGGCCCGCGGCCACATCCCGACCGGAGTTCACACCCCCGACGAAGCCATTCCGGGTGACGCCTACATCGCCGAGCTGGCCAAGCGCGGCATCGTGATTAGTCAGACGACCGAGTAGCCCAGGCCGCCGTTCACTAATCACTAATCACTAATCACTAATCACCTAACAAACCGCGCAATCGTCTCCCCCATCGCGTCAATGCTCGCCCGCGCGTTCCACCGATCCGCCCCGTTGTAGATAAAGGAAAACGCGACGACCTCTCCGTTCTCCGACGTCACGTACCCCGCCAGCGCCAGCACGTTGTTCGTCGTCCCCGTCTTCGCGTGCAGGTTTCCGTCGGCCGGAGTCTGCCGCATGCGCGTCCGCAGCAGCTCGGACTTTCCGGCGACCGGGAGCGACGCGTGGAACGCCGGTCCCCACGGCGCGGTGTGGGCGTAGCCGAGCAGCTCCGCCATCTGGAAGCCGGTGACGCGGTCGAGCGTGGAGAGTCCGCTGCCGTCGGCCACGGCGAGGGTGGACGCGTTCGTCCCCATCTTCTCCTGGAAGAATCCGCGCAGCAGCGACTCCGCGGCCGGCGCGGATCCCTGACCGTCGCGCCCCGGCCCGCGCACCGCGTTCCGCAGCAGCAGCTCGGCGAACAGGTTGATGCTCTCGCGATTCATGATCGCGACGATCTGCTCGAGCGGCGGCGACAGCAGCGAAGTGACCTTCGTGGCGGAGCCGGGAGTTCTCCCCAGCTTCGCACCGCCTTCGACCGTCACCCCCGCCGCGTGCAGCGCGGCGTGGAACGCGCCCGTGGTGAACGCGGGCGGATTGTTGACGACCAGCCCGAACCTGCGCACCGGCGAGCGCGCGCCGATCCCGCCTCGCACCTGGATGTTGCCGTCGGGCAGGTAATTGGCGCGCACCGCGGCCCCGCTGCCGCCGACCGTGCGCACGCCGCCGCGAATCGCGATCGTCGTGGTCGCGGGCTCGAGCGTGACCCGCGCCGCCGAGCCCGACTTGCCGGGCGCGACCGTCACCCAGAGCACGTTCTCCGCGAGCGACAGCGCCGACACGCGCGCCGCGTACGATGATCCCTTGTACCGATCGAGCCAGCCCTCGGGGTAGAGCACGTTGTCGAACGCGGTGGCGTCGCCGATCACCGCGCCGGTGATGCGCCTGATGCCGGCGGCCGCGACTGCGCGCGCGAGCTTGTCCACCGGCTCCGAGTACTTGCCGGGGTGGAACCGCTTGGAGAACGAGGGATCGCCGTCGCCGCGGATGTAGATGTTGCCGTTGAGCGTTCCGTTGGCGTCCACCTCGCCGTCGCGCAGCACGTCGGTGGAGAAGCGGTAGTTGGGGCCGAGCCGCTCGAGCGCGATCGCGGCGGTGAGCAGCTTCATCGTGGATGCGGGGAGCACCGGAATGTCGGCGTTGGCCTGGAACAGCGTGTCGCCGCGCGACAGCGAGATGACGCTGCTGCTCCAGATGCCCGAGCGGGTTCGGGACGTCATGATGGACATGAGGTCGGCCTTGAGGGCGGCGGCGCTGCGCGGGCTGGTGGCCTTGGGCGGCGGCGGTGGGGGCGGAGTGCGCCGGCGCCGTTGCGCGGCCCGGCGCTGGGCCGCTCGCCGTTGGGCCGCTCTCCGCTGCGCGGCGGTCTGCCGGCGCGCCTGGAATTCGACCGCCCCGCGGCCGCGGACGGACGGCGGCTCGGCGGACGGCGAGGCGCGGAGCTCGATGGCGCCGAGTCCGAGGAGGATCGCCAGGGCGCCGGCGGCCAGCGGGGTGAATCGCGCGTACACGCGCGGCGGGAGCTGCAAGTATTTCACGATTGCCTGAATTCGGGAGTATCAGTAGGACTGTGGAGAGTGCTGCCTTGCAACCTTCTTGCCGCCATGCGCCGCACGAGGAGCAGAATCCCTTCGCGCAAGGATCAGCCGGGACTGAGGAGCTTCACCGTCGGAAAGTAAGAGCGATACACGCTCGGGTCTCTCGTCAGCAGCCTGAAGCCGGCCACGGCCGCATGCGCGCCGATGTAAAAATCGGGGATGGGCGAGCGCTTCGCTCCGGCATTGCGCCGGTAGATCCGATACGCCTTGCCTGCCAGAAACGCGGCGGGCCATGGGAGCGGATCGCGGCGGAAGAGATCTGGCGGGAGCGCGACGTCCAGCTCCTCGATTTCCGAGAAGTAGACCGACACTTCCGCGTACACGATCGGGTTGATTACCGCCACCGAATCGTCGACGGCTCGCTGGAGTGCCGTCGCCGACCACTCGAACCACGTCTTATCCTGCGTGAAGATATCCAGCACGACG
>JANLGX010000009.1 GCA_024654005.1 Gemmatimonadaceae bacterium
TCTCGTCGGTGATGGGGATGGTCGATCCAAACGGAGGGTTGGTGACGACGACGTCGATCGACCCGTGGCGGATCGCCTTGCTCGCCGGTTTCACACCGGCCAGGTGCCCGTGGGGAAACTCGAGAGAGTTGAGGTGGTACAGGTGCCCTTTGCCGTCGCCGGCCATCACCATGTTCATCTGGCTAGCGCGGATGAGGAACGGGTCAAAGTCGCAGCCGAACACCTTCTCGGACGCGAAGCGTCGCAGCCTCTCGTGCAGCGACTCGAATTCCTCCGAGGTCTCGGTCTCGGGCCGGATCTGCGCCTCTTCGCGGAACCGGTTCATTAGGTGCGCGAGCGTGGCGACCAGGAAGCCGCCGGTGCCGCAGGCCGGGTCAAGCACGCGCTCGTCCTCGCGAGGGTCGAGGATCTGGATCACGAGCCGGATGGCCCCGCGCGGCGTGAAGTACTGGCCGCGATCGCCCCGCAGGTTCGTGCCGACGATCTCCTGGTAGGCGGCCCCCTTGGCGTCCACGTCGATGCGCGTGAACTCGTACTTGGACAACTCGGAGACCATGAAAGCCAGGGCGCGGTCGGAGAGACTGATCTCCTCGCTGCCGCTGAAGATGGCCTTGTACTCCTGCTTCACCTCATCAAAGAGCGGCCCGATGCGCTTCTTGATCTCCTTGCGGCCGGCGTCGGTGAACTGCTCCTGCGGGCCTGCCCAGAAGCGCCGCCGGTCTCGGCGCGACCGCTCGTCGTACATCTTGCAGAAGATCAGGTAGAGGAACTGCCAGAACGCCGCGTCCTTGGGCATGCCCTCGTTGCCGTGGATGAAGTTGTGGCAGCGTCGGAACGCGATCCGCAGCATCTCGGGATCGGCCTTGCGCGCGCGCGCGGCCGAGATGACGTCGCGGGTTCCGATAGACTCGTCCGCCGGGGGCCAGTCGCCGATGGGATCTGCGTCGACCTGGAACTTAGTGGCCTTCTTCTTCACGAAAAAGAACTCCAGCCCGTTCGTCCATAGACCGTAGTCGCACGCCTCGACCTCCTCGAAGAACGGTTTGATCTCGGCGATGTCCTTCGCGGCCTGCGCGTAGTCGCGCATCTTCACCGCGCCGCGCTTGTTCTGCCTGGGCTCGGGGCGGCAGACCACGACGCGCCGGAGGTTCTCGGGGGTGTGAGCCTCGCCCGAGGCGAAGATCGCGATGTCGACGCGCCGGCGGCGGCCCCCGACGCGGACGGAGAAGTCGGCCTCCATGTCGTCGACCGAGATCCCGTACTCATGGAAGAGGGCGCGAGCGATGCGCTGGCGCACTAGCTCCTTCGGCGTCTCCTTCAACTCCTTGGTGCCGGAGATGAAGTCGAGGAGGAGACCTTCAGGCACGACATCCAACGAATCCGCATCCTCGGCCGTGACCGCTACATCACCACCGCCGGAGGAGCCAGCGCCTCGCGCTCTCCCTGAGCGCGCCTTGGCCTTCGGTTTCCGGGGCGATTTCGTCCGTGCCATGCTCCTCCGTGGCCCCAGGGATCTGACCAGAAGCGCAGGTCCGCCGGGCGCCCGTACTGAACGGGTCCGGTCCCGAGGCGTTCGGACGGTACCGCGTTGCAGATGATGCCGTCAGCCGTGGACTTTCGCTTGACGTTGGTTGCGCTCGGCGTTATGTGTTGCGCATCGCTAAACAGCCAACGATCCGAGACTTCGGAGGGACGGTTCGGGAG
>JANLGX010000010.1 GCA_024654005.1 Gemmatimonadaceae bacterium
CGACTCATGATCCTCACGGCTGCGCTGCCAATTGCTCTCGGATGCGCCCCGCAGCCGATGCCGCGAACGGCGATCGCTCCCTCGGACGAGCCCATGGAAGTGCGGCTGTTCCTAACGGGCACCGGCGCGCTGAATTTCTACGTCAGCGAACCGGCATACGTCGCACTATTCGAGGTGCGGCCCGATCGCGCCAGTCTGCTCTTCCCGAACTACGAGGAAGAGACGCAAATAGCCCGGGCCGGGGTCAACGTGGTGCGGCTCAGCGGCGCTCGGCGAGCGTATTCTCCGCCCGTGGCAAGCTACTCCGGCTTCAGGCCGTTCCAACCACGGTATTTCTACATGATCGCATCGAAATCCCCGTTGCGGCTCGACGGCATCCGACTTTCGATGACCAAGCAGTCACAACCGTTCTCTACCACCGGCCTCTCCGGAATGGTCAGCTACCTGGCGGCTTCCGCAGCCAGCGGCATGCCCGACAAGGAATGGAGCGCACACCTTTACGCGATCTGGCCCGAACCGTCGTTCGCGGCCTGCGCTTGGAATGGAACCACAGGCGGGCAGATAGATACACGCGCGCTCGCGTGGCGCTTTGGGTCCGGGTGCCGGTAATGAACGACTCCGCGAGAACTTGACGTGACGTGAAGCTCGCGGGCCGAACGGGCAACGTCAGGCCGGAATCGCCTCCAGCGGCTGCGACTCCACTTCCCACTCGTTCGCGCAGTTGATGCACTTGCGGTACTCGCCGCGCGTCTTGTTGAACTTCTGCTCCGCGCCGAGGTAACCGCACTCCGCGCACTTCTCCGCGACGGGCTTGTCCCATAGGACGAAGTCGCACTTCGGATAATTGGCGCAGCCGTAGAACGCCTTGCCGCGCTTCTTCGACCGGCGGACCGCGATGTCGCCGCCGTCCTTGGGACACTTCACACCCGTCGGCATCGAGCGCGTGCCGCGGCACTTGGGGAACTTGCTGCAGCCCAGGAACTCGCCGGTGCGTCCGGTGCGGATGACCATCGGCGCGCCGCACTCGTGGCAGATCTCGTCGGACATCCGCGCGGGCTTCCTGTCGCCGCGCAACGGCCGCGTAAACTTGCACTCCTTGGGATGGTTCTCGCACGCGACGAACGGGCCGAAGAAACCGCCGCGCGCGACGAGCTTGCCGCCGCATTGCGGACAGCGCTCGGTGGCCAGCGCCGACAGATCGTGCGCTTCCGCGATCAGCGATTCGGTGTCCTCGATCTTGAGCGTGGCGGCGAACGGGCCGTAGAAGTCGCCGACCATCTCGTGCCAGTCCACGTCACCGTCCTCGACCTTGTCGAGGTCGCTCTCCATGTGCGACGTGAACGCGACGTTGAAGACGTCGGGGAATTTCTTCACCATCACGCGCTCGACCTGATTGCCGAGCTCGCTCGGGTGGAACCGCCGCTGCTCGAGGTTCACATAATGGCGGTCCAGCAGCGTCGAGATGATCGACGCGTAGGTGGACGGCCGGCCGATCCCGAGCCGCTCGAGCTCCTTCACGAGACTCGCCTCGGAGTAGCGCGGCGGCGGCTCGGTGAAATGCTGCGACGGCGTGATCGCCTTGACCGGAATCTTCTCGCCGGCCGCGATGGCCGGTAGCGCCTGCTCGTCCTCGAGCGCGCGGCCTTCGCCTTCCTCGCGAGTCTCCTTGTACAACGCGAGGAAGCCCTGCAACTTGATCACGCTCCCGGTGGACCTGAACAGGTACTGGTCGAGCTGGAAATCCACGGTGGTCGTGTCGAAGACCGCGGGCGCCATCTGGGATGCCATGAACCGCTCCCAGATGAGCTGGTACAGCCGCAGCCGGTCGCGGCCCTTGTCGTCCTTGAAGAAGCGCGCGATGCGATCGGGCCTGCGCTCGGGATCGGTCGGGCGCACGGCCTCGTGGGCATCCTGCGTCCGGACCTTCCCTTCCTTCGCCGGCGCCTTCTCGCCGTCGCGCGTCTTGCCACCGCCGTACAGCTGCGGGCCGGCCGCGAGAAACTCCTTGCCGAACAGCGTGCGCAGGTAATCGCGCGCGTGCGCGGCGGCGGTCTCCGATACCCGCGTGGAGTCGGTGCGCATGTACGTGATGAGTCCGACGGCGCCTTCCTCGCCGAGCTCGATTCCCTCGTACAGGTCCTGCGCCAGGCGCATCGTCTTCTTCGAGCCGAAGCCGAGCTTCTTGGCCGCTTCCTGCTGCAGCGTGCTGGTCGTGAACGGGGCCGCGGGGTTCTTTCTGCGCTCGCGCCGCTTGACGTCGGTGACGGGAAACTGCTTCCACTTCTGGAGATCGCCGAGGATCCTGTTCGCCGTCGCTTCGTCCGGGATGTGCGGCTTGTTGCCGTCCACGTGGTGCAGCTTGGCGGTGAAATCCTGATCGCTTTTCCGGAGCTGCGCTTCGACGCTCCAGTACTCGACCGGCTTGAACGCCTTGATGTCGCGCTCGCGCTCGACGATGAGTCTGAGCGCGACGGTCTGCACGCGTCCCGCCGAGATCCCCTTCTTGACCGTCCTCCACAGCACCGGGCTCGCCTTGTAGCCGACGAGCCGGTCGAGCACGCGCCGCGCCTGCTGCGCGTTCACCTTGTTCTCGTCGATATCGCCGGCGTTGGCGATCGCTTCCTGCACCGCGTCCTTGGTGATCTCGTTGAAGAGCACGCGCCGGATGGGCGCGGCGTTCTTCCCCTTGATCTGGCTGGCCACGTGCCACGCGATGGCCTCGCCCTCGCGGTCGGGGTCGGTCGCGAGAAATATCTCGCGCGACGTCTTCGCCGCCGCCTTCAGCTCCGCCAGCGTTTTTTCCTTGCCGGGGATCGTGACGTACTCCGGCTTGAAGTCGTTCTCGATCTCGATGCCGAGCTTCTTCTCCGGCAGATCGCGCAGGTGACCGATGGTGGCGCGCACGCGATAGCCGCGGCCGAGGTACTTGCCGATCGTCTTGGCTTTCGCCGGCGACTCCACGATCACGAGCGAAGTCGATCCGCCCCGCTCGCTCGAGTCGCCATTGTCTTCGGCGACGGCCAGCTTGCGCCCGCGCGCGGCCGTTGCCTTGAGCGATTTGACCGGCGCGACGGTCTTCTGCTTGTCGGGCGTCTTGCGCGGCGCTGCCGCGCGGGCGGCGGTCTTCTTCACTGTCGGCGCTTTCTTCTTCACCGTGGATCTGCTCGTCTTTTTCGCGGCCATCGCTCAGTGCACCGTCGGGTTGTCGCCGGCGGCACCAACATCGTCGAGCCCGGTGCCCTCGAGGAGGTTGCGCAGGTCGTCCAGCGCGATCCGTCCCTCGAACTGCACCAGGGCCCGCTCGATGATGTGCTCGAGCTCGGCAGGGTTTATGGCACCGGATCCACTGAGCGCGAGCAGATGGCCCCACGCGTCGGGGGCAAAGCGTCCGCGTTCGTGTGGTCCCAAGACCCTGAAAGGCATAGCGATTGGCAGCTGTTCGTCCATAATCCTTTTATTCCCGCCGGTGTTGCAGAAACGCCGAGGCAAGCTCGGCGGTCCGTTGAACTACCTGATCGAATGGGTACTGTTCCGTGTCGACGATCGCATCCGCCGACTCGTAGAGCTGTTCTCTGGCGGCCAGCAGTCGCTCCAGCTCCCGGAGCGGGTCGCCGGCCAGCAGCGGCCGGTCCGCGGCGGCCGCCCCGAGGCGCAGGGCGGCTGTCCGAGGCTCTACTCTAAGGTATATGGTAGGGCCGGCACGAGGCACAAGTACCCTGACCGCCTCGTTCGAGATCCACCCGGCGCCAGGAGCAACTATAGCGGAGGTGCGCGGCAAGCGCTCGGTCGCCTCCGATTCCATGGCCCGGAAAACCGATTCGCCGTCTTCCGCGAAGATGCGGGCAATCGACTTCCCTGCGCTTGTTTCGATCTCGCGATCCAGATCCACACAAGGTATGTGGAGCTTCGTCGCCACCGCACTTCCTACCGATGATTTGCCGGCGCCGGGGAGGCCGATGAGAAAAACGGGCATTAACGCTCGTTGATGCGCGCGATGTAGGAATCGTAGTTCCGCCGCGTCTCGCCGAGCGAATCCCCCCCGAACTTTTCCAGGAAAGCCTGCGCGATCACGAACGCGACCATCGCCTCCGCTATCACTCCCATAGCCGGCACGGCGGTCACGTCGCTCCGCTCCGCGACCGCCGATGCAGCCTCTCCGGTCTCGGTATCGATGGTAGCGAGCGGCTTCATCAGCGTGCTGATCGGCTTCATCGCGACGCGGACAACCAGCGGCTCGCCGGTGGTCATCCCGCCCTCGAGCCCGCCCGCGCGATTGCTGCGGCGGTGCACGCCGCCGGCGCGCGCGGCGTCCACCTGCGCGTCGATCTCGTCGTGCACGCGCGAGCCCGGGAGCCGCGCCGCCTCGAACCCCAGTCCCAGCTCGACACCTTTCACCGCCGGGATGGACATGATCGCGGCCGCGAGGCGGCCGTCCAGCTTGCGGTCCCACGACACGTACGATCCCAGGCCCACCGGCAGGCCGGTGCACACGACCTCGCAGATCCCGCCGAGCGTGTCACCGTCGCGCTTGGCCTCGTCGATCCGCGCGATCATCCGCTGCTCCGCGTCCTTGTCGAGCGTGCGGAGCGGAGAGTCCGCGACCGCGGCGTTGATGTCGTCGGGCATTGCGTCCGGCGCGGCGGCGTCGATGCCGCCGAGGTGCACGACGTGACTGCCCAACCTGACGGAGAACTCGGAGAGGAAGCGGCGGCAAACCGCGGCGGCCGCGACCCGGGCCGTGGTCTCGCGCGCCGACGCCCGCTCGAGCACGTCGCGGGCATCCGCGCGATCGTACTTGAGCATGCCGGAGAGGTCCGCGTGTCCGGGGCGCGGGCGCGTGACCGCGCGCTTGCGCTTGTCGGGATCGGTCCCGCTCCGCGCCGGATCCATTATCTCCGACCAGTTCTTCCAGTCGCGGTTGCGGATGAGCAGCGCGATGGGCGATCCGATCGTCTCCCCCGCGCGCACGCCAGCCAGCAGCTCGACGCTGTCGGATTCGATCTGCATCCGCCGGCCGCGGCCGTAGCCGTGCTGGCGGCGCTCGAGCTCGGCGTTGACGTCGTCCGCCGAGAGCGGCACACCCGCGACCATCCCCTCGAGGATGGCGACGAGAGCCTGGCCGTGCGACTCGCCGGCGGTGGTGAAGCGGAGCATTCGCAAAGATAGCGATGGGCGGGCAACAATTAACTACCACAAAGAACTGCCAAGCTGCGAGCTGCCAGCTAACAACGCCGCCAGCTGCGAGCAAATCGAAGGCTCGTAGCTGGCGGCTTCTAGCTGGCTGCTCGCAGCCTGGCTTTTCTCAGTGGCAGTTCTTTACGGGCAGCCGCTCACAAAATTACTTGGGAGCGTCACGATCACGACTCCGCGCGCTGTCGCGCCCACGAGCACTATCTCTCCCGGACGCAGCGCCGACTTGATGGGCCCGATGATCGGGTCCCGAATGGGCACGGTGTTCACTCGCGCGAAGCTGCGATTCTCGTAGATCTCGATGACCGGCTCCGACGAGGCCGCGAAGGAGTAACAGCTGGTGAGCCCGATACTTGTGCCGTTCCCCGCGTTGTCCGGATGGAAATCGAAGCCGGGGTTGCCGCCCGAAGTCTGGAACAAGCCCTGAAGGCGGAGCGTGGCGTCGATCAGGTAGGTCGAATCTCCCCGGATCGCAGCGAGCTCGCCGTCGAAGTTGATGGCCGCGCCGGAAACCCTGGAGAAGGAGTTCGCGATGAAGTCGTTCACGCTGGCTGCCCGCGAGACGCCCAGGTCGATGACGGGGTCGATGACGTTCCCGCCCTCCAACCCTCGCGTGGCGTCGTACATCAGCGCGCGACTACCGAGGACCGGTCCGCCCTCGCCGAGGATGGCTCTGCGGAAGTTCCCGGAGTTGCGGACGAACGTCGTATCTCTGAAGCCGAGACGCTCAACCACGACTACGATCGACCGCAGCGCGGTGTCACCCGTGGTGGTGAGCGTGCGCTGGAAGACCGGGACCAGATCCACTGAGTCAGGCCCGAAGCCGGCTGCCGCGTACCGAATGACTCCCAGGGTGTCGGACCGGCCGGCGCCCTGCCCGATAGCCTGCTCGAAGAAGAAGTGCGAGGTCGAATCGCTCAGGTTCTCCCAGCGGACGCTCCCCTTGTTCGGGAAAGGAATGCTCTGCCCGCCCGTAGGCGTCGTCGAGTACACCAGCAGGACGTCGCCGCAGGGGTCGGTCGGCCCCGTGCCGCCTCTGCACGTGGCGGCCAGGAACTGCGGACGATCGCTGAAGTCGTACAGCGTGCGCTGCTGGAACGACACGTCCGGATCGGTGGCGGATTTGACGGTCGTCACCGAGTACGCGAGGATGTTCGGCAGCGCATAGGTGAACGAGACCCTGCCCGACGGGAAGAGCGGAGCCGGGTTCAGGTCCACGTACGAGATGGAAGTACCGCCGGAATTGGCCACCAGCAGCCTGTCACCCATGTCGCCGCGCCGGTTGACCGGCCAGGCCGTGATTCCCCACGGCCGCGAGCCGACGGGGATCGACGGCTTGAACGTAGAGTCGGCGAAGGAAAAGACTTCCAGTCTGTTCCGCTCGATGTTCGTGAGGTACAGCCGGTCCCTGACCGGATGGTACAGCGCGTCGGCCACCGATCCGCCGGACGGCAGCGGGCGCGTAGCGCCGGCCACGACCGTGATCGTGTCCGTCCGGATCTCGCCGCTGGCGAGCAGCGCGTACGCGCGCGTCCCGATCGCGTTGGTGGCGAACCCCCGCACGTAGATCGTCTGCGGGAAGGTGGTGAACGGAAGCGCCATGGTGAACGTGCGGAACAGCGACGTTATCTGGCCCGTCGAGACGATCGAATCCGCGGCGACGACCGATCCCGTCGGCGTGATTCGCACTTCATATCCCAGGTTCGCGATGCCCGTCTGGTCCGTGGCCGCTACATGGATCGTGTCGCCCACTTCGACGCGCGGACTCGTGCCGAACGTCACTACCGGCGTCGAGGTCGTGCTCGCGGCGGTCTGCACGGAGAGAACTATGGATGGACCGAGCGAGCGCTGGCCCAGCGAGTCGTACACGAACGGCGTGACCGTCAGCTGTCCCGGAGGCGTGCCGTCCGGAATCGTGAGCGTGTCGCTGATGGAGACCGAATCGCGCAGCGGCGTCGAGAAGTTCGTGGAGTCGGCCGCCGTCAGGACGCCGCTCGTCACGAATCCGAGCGAGCGCACCTTGAGCCCGCTCTTCCCGACGATAGAGAGGACGAGCGACTTGCCGACCACCGCGACGGTACCGTTGGGCGGACTGATGATGCGCGCGTCGGGAGGCAGCAGGTTCCCCACCACCAGCCGGAGCGTGTCGGTCACGGACCGGTTGCCCGATCCGTCGGTGGCGAAGCCCGTCACGGTCACGGACGTGCCGGGCGGAACGCTGCGCGGAACGCTGATGGAGAACGGAATCGACGTGGTCGTGACCGCGGACGTGAACGTCGTGTCGAACGTGAACGCCACACCGCCCGTCGCGCTGACGTGCACGGTCTTGATGCCGAGGTTGTCCCTCGCGTCCGCGGAGAACGCCAGTATGGTGTCTACGGTCGTCTCTACGCCGGCGAGGTCGAGCGCCGGCGGGTTGGCGTCACCCGTCGTGCCCTCGGTGAGCGAGTCGCCGCACGCGGTCACTCCCGCGAGGACGGCGGCACACGCCAACAGCCACGAACGCCGCATACGAGCGCTGCTCATGGTTATCGATCCCCACCGGGAGTGCGCGCAGGAAGCATCTGCTCGCCTTCGTCGACGATGTGCGGAGTGATCAGTATCAACAGGTCCCGCTTCTCCTCGGAGGTGCGGGTCTGCCCGAACAACCTGCCGATCATCGGCAGGTTGACCAGGAACGGGATGCCGGACTTCGACTGCGTTACCTCGGTAACCGTCAGGCCGCCGATGACCGCGGTCTCGCCGTCGTTCACCAGCAGCTGGTTGTCGGCGCGCTGGCGGTTGAAGATGAACCCGACGTCGGACGACGCTAGCTGCGCGTTGGAGTTCTCGGCGTGCACGGTGAGCAGGATCTGCCGGTTGTTGGTGACCTGCGGCGTGACGCTCAGAATGATGCCGACTTCCTTGAGCTGAACCGTGGCTCGCGGAACGCCGCCGCCCTCGGCGCCTGCGCCCCCTTGTGCGGTACCGGCGTCCAGCACGCGGATCGGTATCTCCTGCCCGACCGCGATCTCCGCCTTCCTGTTGTTGAGCGTCACGATGCTCGGCTCGGCCTGGAGATCCGCGAGGCGGACTTCCTGGAGCGCGTCGAGAAACGCGGTCAGCGAGAATTTTCCGAGCGCCGTCGAGAACACCAGCGAAAGCGCGGGATTGGACACGCGGGAGTTGGCGTTGGCGATCGCTGACAGGGCGTTTCCGCCCAGCAGGATCCGGTCGCCGGTCACCGGCCGCCCGCCACCGAGCGCGTCAGGCACTCCGTCGCCATCGGTGTCCACCGGGACGAGCGACGCGGGATCGGTCCGCTGCACGAGCTGCGTGAAGAACTGGTCGCGCGTGCCGATGTCGTACGACAGCCCGATGTCCTCGATGTCCGAGCGGTTGACGAAGATGATCTTCGCCTTGATCGCGACCTGCGGGGTGCGGATGTCGAGATTCCTGAGATAATCCAGGATTCCGCCCATGCGCGACGCGGACTCGGTGATCAGCAGCGAATTCGTGAACGCATCGGCGACGACCGCGCCGCGCGCGACGCAGCTCGTCTGCATGTTCTGACCCGCGGCCTGCGGCACCGCGCTGCCGGGCTGGCAATCCCGCGCCAGCATCTGGCGGAGAGTCGCGGCGAGGCCCGCCGCGTTGGCGTAGTTCACCGGCACCATGCGGGTGACCAGCGGCTCGACCGACTGCTTGGTCTGGATGTTCTGGTAGCTGTCGACCGTGATGATTCCGGTGACGGGGTCTTCCGCAGCGGCGAGACCCTGGCCCTCGAGGATCGCGCGCAGCGCCACGTCCCACGGCTGGTTGCGAATCTCGGCCGTGACCGTGCCCGACACGTCCTTGCCGACGACGATGGTGCGGCCGGCGAAGGTCGCGAACGCGGCGATGACGTCGCGGATGTCCGCGTCCTGATACGTCACGGTGATGCGCGGCTGCTTGGACTGCTGCGCGACCGGCGTCATGCGCATCTCCGGCTCCGGCTCGGCCTCACGCGCGACCTCGCGCTCCGCCGCGGCGCCGGACGAATACCACGCCTCGAACGCCGAAGTGCCGCCGTCCACGGCCACGCGGACTTCGCTGGCCGTTCGCCTGACCTGGTACGGATGCTGGCCGTCTAGCTCTATCACGACGCGAACGACGTTGGAATTGAACTGCGAGTAGCGGATGTTGGTGATTCCGCCGCGGGCGACGCGATCGTAGCTGCCGTGCATGTCGAGCACGGCGCCGTTGAGATCGATCACGAGCCGGTGCGGCGACGACAGAACGAAGTCGCTGACCGATATCTCGGACGTGACCCCGATCACGACT
>JANLGX010000013.1 GCA_024654005.1 Gemmatimonadaceae bacterium
CCCGCAGCGGTACACCGCGATCGCCCCGTGGCCGCGTCCTGACCAGTCGGTGTAAAGAAAGCGCGCGTCGGGGCACGGGGGTTGAGCATATATCGGCGCGCGAACGATGTTGGGTGAGGAGCACGCGGCTGGCAGGTGTACCGCGAGTATGACCGCCAGGTAAAACAATAGGCGGCATTGGAGTCCTCCACGTTCCCGCACCTTCCTGACGCAAGCGCGCAAAGGCACCGCCTTGTCTCGTGCGCGCTCCATCATGCCGAATCAGAGCGCGCGCCGCCAGAGATGAACGAGGCGGTCGGCTCCGGCGACGGAGGCCGTGGATGACCTCCGTGGCGGGCCCGGTTGAGAACAGGACGCCTCACACATACGTTTCTTTGAGGCAAAGTCTATACGCCTAGCGGGGTTAGCTGTAGCTTTATAAGTTGTTTTCTGTTGGGCCCGTTCGAGCAGCTCGTGGGTATACTTGCGAGTCGGACGAATGGACGCCGGTCGCGTAGCTCAGCTGGTTAGAGCGCTGGTCTCACATACCAGAGGTCCGGGGTTCGAGTCCCTGCGCGACCACTGTCTGTAAGTGTTCATCACGCGAGCGGCTCTGCCGCTCGTTCTGCAAGACTGGCGAGCGCCAGGCGCTCCTACTTTCACATAGCGTCAACTTCATGATTCGAATCAAAGCACTCGCGCTTTTCGCTGCGACCCTGTTCCTCTTGCCCGCCGTGGCCTCGTCGCAGCAGCGGCCCACCAGCGAAGAAGCGCAGCGGATGCTGCGAAGCAATCCCGCACTCATCGAGCAGCTGCGGCAACGCATTATGACGAGTGGTCTCACGCCGGATCAGATTCGCGCGCGGTTGCGCGCGGAGGGCTACCCGGAGGACTTGCTCGACGCGTACCTGGGCGAGGGTGATGCACGCGCGGCGACCGGCGCGACCGAGGACGTGTTCGCGGCGGTTTCCGCGTTGGGTATCGTTGATTCGATTGACGTGGACTTCCTCCGGTGCGGGATCAATTTCGATTCGGCACTCGTCGCTTTCGAGGTGGGGGATACGCTGAGCACCCGCCGGCGAACCGAGGAGCATCGGCGCCAGCTCAGGAATCTGTGCCGGGCGCGGTTGGATTCCATGCAGCGTGGCACGCTCGTGAGCACAGTGGATGCGGATAGCGGCTTCGCCATCTTCGGGCTGGAGACTTTCCGCCAGCCCACGACGCTGTTCGATCCAAACCTTTCCGGACCGGTGGACGCGGGCTACAGAGTGGGACCGGGCGACCAGCTCGTGCTCATCCTGACCGGCGACGTCGAGCAGTCGTACCAGCTCGAGATCACGCGCGAAGGCTTCATTGTCATCCCGCAGGTAGGCCAGCTGTTCGTGAACAACCTTACCCTCGCCCAACTCGAGGACGTCCTCTTTTCCCGCCTGGGGCGCGTGTACTCCGGCGTGCGGAGAGGACCGGGAGCTACGACGCGGTTCTACATCACGCCGGCCCGGCTGCGGACCAACCAGGTTTTCGTCCAGGGTGACGTGATGCGGCCAGGGAGTCACCGGGTTTCGAGCGCGGGGACGGCGATGACCGCGCTGTATGCCGCCGGTGGCCCCACCGATAACGGATCAATGCGCCAGATCCAGATCAGGCGCGCGGGGCGGACCGTGGCGGTGCTCGACGTGTACGACTACTTGTTGCGGGGCGACGCCTCGAACGACGTCCGACTGCAGAACGGGGACATCGTCTTCGTGCCCATACACGGTCCCCGCGTGCGGATCATCGGCGAGATAGCGAGGCCCGCGACCTACGAGCTCCATGGCGACGAAATGCTCGACGACGCGATTCGTTTCGCTGGTGGATTCACGCCCGAGGCATCCCGTCGCCGAGTCCAGATCGAGCGGATCGTGCCGCCAGGACAGCGCCAGACGGGAGGGCGGGACCGGGAGGTCACCGACATCATTTCCGACGAGTTTGCCAGCGGCACGGGGCCCTCTATCCCGGTGCATGCGGGTGACATCATCCGGGTCTTTCCGATCAGCGCGAGAGTGCGAAACCGCGTGGTCGTGCGCGGCAACGTCTGGACGCCCGGTCCGCAGGGCATCGAGCCGGGCCGGTCCACCTTGTCATCCGCGCTGCACGCGGCCGGCGGGATTAAGCCGGACACGTATCTCGGCCAGATACTGATCAGCCGGCTACAGCCCGACTCCACCAGGATCCAGCTGCGTGCGGCCTTTCGCGATACGACTGGCGCTGTGGTCAACGATTTTGTTTTGAAGGAGGACGACGAGATCCTGGTGTTTTCGTTGACGGAGTTCCGGCAGCCCCAGTACCTGGCCATTACCGGCGCGGTTCGGCGCGGTGGTCAGTTTCCGTATCGCGAAGGCATGACCGTGCGCGACCTGGTGCTTTTGGCCGGTGGATTGGAGGAGAGCGCACTGCTCACGGAAGCCGAGGTGGCGCGACTGCCCCACGATCGCACCCGCGGGCAAACGGCGGTCACTTTTAGAATTCCCCTCGATTCGAGCTATATCTTCTCGCGCGGGCCGGACGGCCGATACCTCGGGCCGCCAGGATTGCCCGCCCCGTCGGGACCGGCGCCGGAGCAGCCGTTGCTGCCGTACGACAACGTCCTGATCCTGCGGCAGCCCAACTGGGAGCTCCAGCGCAACGTTACCGTGTCAGGCGAAGTCCGATACCCCGGCACCTATGCGCTGCAAACCAAGAGCGAGCGCATCAGCGACATAATTCGCCGGGCTGGAGGGCTCACCACCGAGGGATACGCGGACGGAATCGTCTTCACCCGTCCCGACAATGGCGTAGGCCGCATCGGAATCGAGCTGCCCCGAATCCTGCGGAATCCCAACGAGCGCGACAACCTGATTCTACGGGACGGGGATCACATTACCATCCCGCGGTACAGCGGCGTGGTGCACGTGACCGGAGCCGTCAATTCTCCGATCGCGGTGGCGTACGTGCCGGGACGGGACCTCCCCTGGTACGTTCGGGCGGCAGGGGGGCCGGCGAATCGCGCCGACCTCGGCCGCGCATATGTGACGCAGCCAAACGGAAAAGTGGAAGCCGCGGTGAAGCGTCGCCTCATGCCGGATACGCATCCAAAGCCACGGCCAGGGGGCATCGTATTCGTACCAGAGCGCGACCCCACGGAACGCGACTCGCTGACCGTGTTCACGTCGTTGTTTGGAACCATCGCTACCGCGCTCGGCAGCCTCATCGCGATTATCGCCGTGTTGAACCGCTAGCCCGGTCACCCAGCCCGATGCCTGTGGAGAGCCGCTCTTGACCGCACCTCTCACCGTGGGCGACCCGCCACTCACCTTCTCGCGGTGGGTGGCTGGAATCGTGGCGCGATGGAAGACGGTCCTGCTCGCTCTCCTGCTGACGGGCGCACTGGCTGTCCTGGCGGTCATCTTCATTCCCCCCGTCTACCAGGCGCGGGCATCGTTCGTCACGAATTCGTCTTCGGGCAGCTTCAAGCTCCCGGCCGGTTTGAGCGGGGGCGGCGCATTGGGCGGCATCGCGTCCCAGCTCGGCCTGGGCGCCACGGCAGACCCGTCCGAATCCCCGGACTTCTATTCCGAGCTGATCAGGAGCCGGGAGCTTCGCACGCGCCTCCTCAACTCCCGGTTCGACGACCCGCGCACGCCCGCCGCGGGAGACAGCGTCCGCCTGCTCGATATCCTGCGAATCCGCACTAAGGACCCACAGCGTCGGGTGGAGATTGGGCTCAAGCTGCTGGACCAGGCAACCGACGTTTCGTTTTTCGAGACGACGAACCTGGTCAAGCTCGAGGTCAACACGGAGTGGCCGCAGCTCAGCGCCCGGGTCGCGAACAGGACGCTCGATCTGGTCAGCCAGTTCAACCGCGAGCAGCGCACTTCCCGCGCGCGCTCCAACAGGACCTTCCTCGAATCGCGCGTCAGCCGCGCCCGCGCGGAACTCGACGCCGCTGAAGCGCGCCACCGCTATTTCTACGATCAGAACCGGTCGTGGAAATCCTCCCCGGCCCTCGTGTTCCAGGAGCAGCAGCTCCAGCGGGACGTGGATCGCACGGCCGAGCTGTATCTCCTGCTCCAGCGGCAGCTCGAGACGTCGCTGCTCGAGGAAGTCAACAATGCGGCGCTGATCACGGTCGTGGATTCCGCGGTCACACCGCGGAAAGCCCAATGGCCGCGGTACGGACTGCTGCTGCTGAGCACGGTCATCGGCGGCACCATACTCGGCGTGATGTTCGCCGGCGGCGCCGCGGTCCTCGCGGACTGGCGCGCGCGCAATCCGGACTCCGCGCACTATCTGGGCGGAACGGTCCGCAATGTCACCCGGGAGATCGGTGGCGCATTCAGGCGCTCGCCGGGGTCCGGAAACTCCAGGCAGCAACGCGCAGGCTAGTCGGTCCGGCTGAATGACGGCTGCCGTGTTGCCGCTGTCCGCCACTGCGGAGCAACGCCTCCCCGGAGTCGCTCGTGCAGCCCTGATCGCGTTTCTCTGGCTGCTCCCCTTCCACTCGCTCGTCATCGCGATCCTGTACGCCGTAGTCGGCGTTCCCGAGGACACGGTTCGCGCGATCGCGGCCTGGAAGGAAGTCGTGATCGCCGTGCTACTGGCTTGGGTAGCAATGCGGGCTCTGCTAAGCCGCGGCCCTCGCGCGGCGATAGCACCGACTGATGTCGCGTTGGCGGCTCTGTTCGGCATCGCGATGGTGTCGATGGTAATCGCCAATCCGATATTTCACGCAAATCTGCCACCGGGCGGAATGCTGTACGGATTTCGCGACGCCGTGTATTTCATGGGCCTCTACTGGGTCGGCCGCGCGTCGCCAGAGATCGCCGAGTCGGACTGGGTGCTTCGCCATGCCTTCCTGATCGCTTTGGTCATCAGCGTGATCGGGATCGTGGAGCGCATCTTCGTCTCACCCGAGATGCTCGTGCTCCTGGGCGTCGCCTCCTACATGAACGACTTTCTGGGCCTGTCGGCGTACACGGTCGGCAACGAGTACGGACTTCCGGCCAAC
>JANLGX010000015.1 GCA_024654005.1 Gemmatimonadaceae bacterium
GGTCGTCATTAACGCCATGCTCAGAAACAGAGAGCGGTGGCAGCCTATCGAACCCGCTGCCACCACTTGACCTTTAACACAACTGCTATGTGGCAGTCAACCCATTCAGGGTACTCGTTTCCCTTTCGTAGTCATGCGGTACACCCAGAGCAGGATCAGCGAGCCGACCACGGCTAGCACCATGCTCCAGAGCGAGAGCTCCTGCAGGCCACGGCCGAACAGGGTGTTGCCCAGGAATCCACCGATGAGGGCGCCCACGATTCCGATGATTATCGTCACGATGATGCCGCCGGGATCATCCCCGGGCATGAGAGCTTTCGCGATCGCGCCGGCGATGAGCCCCAGCACGATCCAGGCAAGGATGGACATGAAACCTCCGGTAAGTGAGTGGCCCCGTGCGGTAGAGTCGTACGACCGCGCGAGCGTGCAACCTGCGTACCAGCAATGAGGTTCGCTTCACCGGGAATGTGGCCCCGGCCGGGGGCCGCCGCTAGGATTCGCCCCGGATGACGGCTCCAACGGACACAATTCACGAGGAAGAAGTACTCGACAAGAGCTACGACGCACAGCTCATGCGGCGGCTGCTCGGGTATGTCCGGCCGTACATGGGACTGGTCGGCGGGGCGCTCCTGCTGCTGGGCATCGAGGGCGTGCTCCAGCTCGTCGGCCCGTTGCTCACGCGCCAGGTGATCGACGTCGCGATTCCCGCCGGGGACACGACCTTTCTCGCGCAGGCCACCGCGGCGTTCGTGCTGGCTCTGCTCGCCCAGTTCGCCTGCTCGTACGGCCAGACGTGGCTCACGAGCATGCTCGGCCAGCGGGTGATGCGCGATCTCCGGATGCAGATCTTCTCGCACCTGCAGCGGCTGTCGGTCTCGTTCTTCGACCGGAATCCCGCGGGCCGCCTGATCACCCGCGTGACGAGCGACGTGGAGACGCTGAACGAGCTGTTCACCGCGGGCGTCGTCGCCGGGATCGGCGATCTCTTCACGCTGGTCGCGATCGCGGTCGCGATGTGGATCGTGGACTGGCGGCTGGCCACTGCCGCGTTCGTCGTCATCCCGCTCGTGTTGATCGTCTCGCGGCTCTTCCGGAAGACCGTGCGCGAGTCGTATGGCGACGTCAGAGTGCGGCTCGCGCGTATCAACTCGTTCCTGCAGGAGCGGATCAGCGGGATGCGGGTGGTGCAGCTCTTCGGCCGCGAGGCCGGCGAGATCGGGCGCTTCGAGCAGCTCAACCGCGACCACCTTACGGCCAACCTCCGCTCGATCACGGCGTACGCCCTGTACTTTCCCGCGATCGAGCTGCTGACCTCGGTCGCGCTCGCGAGCCTGATCGTCGCCGGCGCCTCGCGCGTCGAGGTCGGCACACTGACCATTGGAACCGTGGCCGCGTTCCTGCAGCTCGTGCGCCGGTTCTTCGAGCCGGTGCAGGATCTGTCCGAGAAATACAACATCATCCAGAGCGCGATGGCGTCGTCGGAGCGCGTGTTCAAGCTGCTCGACACGCCCCCGACCGTGCCGGACGCGGCGGCGGGTCCGACGCCCCTTGTCGGACGGTCCGTGGAGGTGCGGTTCGAGGACGTCTGGTTCGCGTACGACGTCGCGCACACGGCCAGCGGGCGGGCGGAGGACCGCGGCGGCGACGAGCCCGAATGGGTCCTCAAGGGCGTGACCTTCACGGCCACCCCGGGGAAGACGACCGCCCTCGTCGGCCACACGGGCGCCGGAAAGACCACGATAGTGAACCTGCTGCTGCGGTTCTACGACCCCCAGCGGGGCCGCATCCTCCTGAACGGCATGGACATACGGGAACTGCCCCTAGCGGCGCTCCGCAGCGTCATGGGCTACGTTCAGCAGGAGATCTTTCTCTTCGCCGGGGACATCGCGACGAACATCCGCCTGGCGAATCCTTTGGACGAGGCGGCCGTAGTGTCAGCAGCGCGCCAGGTGGGTGCGGACCCGATCGTTCGCCGCCTGCCCGGGGGATACTCTCACGTGCTCGGCGAGCGCGGTGCTTCCATAAGTGTGGGTGAAAGACAGCTGCTGTCGTTCGCGCGCGCGATCGCGGCAGATCCCCCGTTGCTACTTCTCGATGAAGCTACAAGCGCAGTGGATAGCGAGATCGAAGGCGACATCCAGCGCGCGCTACGGGTGTTGCAGGCGGGCCGCACCACCATCGCGGTGGCGCATCGGTTGAGCACCATCGTGTCGGCGGACGAGATCCTGGTCCTGCACCACGGCGAAGTCGTCGAGCGCGGTACTCACCGCGCGCTCGTCCGCAAGGGCGGAATCTACGAAAGGCTATGGCGGCTGCAGCTCGGGGAAGGCCAGACTTCCACTCCATCTGCGGGCAATCGCTTGCCGCCCGTGGGGGCGGTCTCGTAGTTTGGGGAACTTTGCTACTCGACCCGATGCGACCGACAACCCGACAGGAGAAGAATCCCGGCGTGAGAGAGGACTAGTGGATCTCGCGGTCGGGATGGGCACTGACGTCGGGCGGATGCGATCCGACAACGAAGACAGTCTCTACGCCAACGCCAATCGCGAGCGCGGACTGTTCATCGTCGCCGACGGCATGGGCGGCCACGCCGCGGGTGAAGTCGCGAGCGCGATGGCGATCGACATCCTCTCGCAGGAGATCAGCATCGACGATCCTCTCGAGCGGGACGCGCCCGCGGAGCGGATCGCGGACGCCCTGCGCCGCGCCAACGACGCGATCTACACGCGGACGCTGACGGAAGTCGACAAGCAGGGAATGGGGACCACGGTCTCGGTTCTCTTCCTCGCCGGCGACCAGTACATCATCGGGCAGATCGGGGACTCACGCGTGTATCTGCTGCGCGACGGGAAGCTGCGGCAGCTGACCACGGATCACTCGTACGTCCAGGAGCAGGTCGAAGCCGGTCTCCTCACACCCGAGCAGGCGCGCGTGCATCCGTACAGCAACGTCATCACGCGCTGCCTCGGCGCGAGCGCGACGGTGGAGCCCGATATCTACGAGGACCTTGCGCGCGAAGGCGACGTGTTCCTGCTCGCGAGCGACGGCCTCACCGGGATGGTCGAGGACTCGCGGATCGCGCAGCTGCTCCAGCAGAAGGCGTCCCCGTCCCGGGTCGTGAACTCGCTCATCAGCGAGGCCAACGCGCGCGGCGGAGTGGACAACATTACGGCCGTGGTGGTCCATCTCACCGGTCCGGGATCGCCGCGGATTCAGACCACGGGCGTCCACCCGACTCCCACGGCCGTCTGAGAGAGCTTGGACGAATCCCCTCGTCCGGAAACCGTAGCCCAGCTCGCCGAGCTTTATCTCGGCAACATCCTGTACGCGCTGGAGGCCACGGCACTGTGGCTGGAGGAGCAGCAACGCCCGGGCGACGCGGCTTTCTATCGCGGGATCGCCCGCCAGCTCGCCGCGGCGCGCGGCAGAGAGCGAGGCAACAGCCGGTAGGCGGCGCGGTCCGTTTCCTGCTCGCTGGACAGGAAGCAGATAGCTTTCTATGATGCGGATATGGGCCGTCCGGCGCGCTCGGACGCCCGGCCAGTCTTTTCTCCGGAGAATCGATGGGTACGGCAACGCTGGCTGGTCCCGAGACCACGACCGATGTCTTCCCGATAAACGGGACGGACCACATCGAGTTCTGGGTCGGCAACGCCAAGCAGGCCAGCCTCTATTACAGAACGGCGTGGGGCTACAAGCTGACGGCGTATCGCGGGCCCGAGACCGGCGTGCGTGACCGCGTCAGCTACCTCCTGGAGCAGGGCAAGGTCAGGTTGGTGCTGACATCGGCGCTCGGCCCGAGCGGTCCGATCGCCGAGCACGTGCACCAGCACGGCGACGGCGTGCGGGACCTGGCCCTGTGGGTGGACGACGCGCGCGAGGCGTTCCAGCTCGCCGTGGAGCGGGGCGCCAAGCCCGCGAAGGAGCCGGAAGTCATCAAGGACAAGGACGGCGAATTCATCACCGCCGCCATCCACACCTACGGCGATACGATCCATACGCTGGTCGAGCGGCGGAACTACCGCGGGCTGTTCATCCCCGGGTTCCAGCCGGCGACGAGCGAGTACAGTCCCGAGCCCGTCGGGCTGCAGTACGTCGACCACTGCGTCGGCAACGTCGAGCTCGGCAAGATGAACACGTGGGTGAAGTTCTACGAGGACGTGATGGGGTTCAAGAATCTCATCTCGTTCGACGACAAGGACATCTCGACAGAGTACTCGTCACTGATGTCGAAGGTCGTGAGCAGCGGCAACGAGCGCATCAAGTTCCCGATCAACGAGCCCGCTGCCGGCAAGAAGAAGTCGCAGATCGACGAGTACCTGGAGTTCTATCGCGGGCCGGGCGTGCAGCACATGGCGCTCGCGACCAACGACATCATCCACACCGTGAGCGAGCTGCGGCGGCGCGGGATCGAGTTTCTCCGCGTTCCCACCACCTACTACGACGATCTCATCGACCGCGTGGGCAAGATCGACGAGGACGTGGAGCCGCTCAAGGACCTGGGTATTCTCGTGGACCGCGATCCTGACGGGTATCTTCTCCAGATCTTCACCAAGCCCGTGCAGGACCGACCAACGGTCTTTTACGAAATCATCCAGCGCAAAGGCGCCCGCAGCTTCGGCAAGGGAAATTTCAAAGCCCTGTTCGAGGCGATCGAAAGAGAGCAGGCGCTGAGAGGGAACCTGTGACGAGTGATTAGTGATGAGTGATTAGTGATTAG
>JANLGX010000026.1 GCA_024654005.1 Gemmatimonadaceae bacterium
GATCACCACCACGCTCTACCCGATCATCATCCCGAAACTCCAATGGTGGAAGTGGTCCGGGATCGACCAGCCGGGCGGGGAGCGCGGACATTGGGGCTGGATTCCGCGCTACTGCCTGAAGGGCGGCGAGTGGGACAAGGCGTGGCGCGACTCGATTCGCATGCTCACCGTGCTTTGCCGCGATCCCGAAGACCCCAAGCGCATCCTGGGCGAGAGCACGATCCAGTTCATGGCGCACAACCAGGAGTCGACCGACGCGGCCTCCGGGGACATGCACATCATCGTCCACGACGAGCCGCCGATGCTCGCGATGTGGCGCGAGTCCGAGGCCCGCACGATGCGCGTGGGCGGGCGTCTGATCGTCGCGATGACATGGCCCGACGACCCCTCGATCCCGGTCGACTGGCTGAACGACGAGGTCTATGAGCCCGGCATCCGCGGCGAGCGCGATCATGCCTGGTTCGAGATGTACACGAGCGACAACCCGAACCTGGATCAGAAGGCGGTCGCCTCGCAGGCCGCTGACTGGTCGACCGAGACGAAGAACGTGCGCCTGTACGGGAAATCGCTGCGGTTCTCCAATCGCGTGCATCCACTATTTACCGACCAGACGCAGCACTGGTGCTTTACCTGCGGGCGCCCCGAACATGCCGGTGAGAATGCGGACGCCCACGGCATCGAGGACAAATTCCGCTGCACCTCCTGCGGCGGGCCGCACGTCGCCGAGTTCAACCACGTCCGCGAGTTCGAGGTATCGACCCGCTGGCCGGCGATCTGGCTCCTCGACCCGCATCCCCGCAAGCCGCACATGTTCCTGTGGGTCCAGGTCGACCCGTCGGACGATCTGTGGGTGATCGCCGAGGGCCTGAACGACGGTGACCCGGTCGAGGTGAAAAAGCACTGCGACCGGGTGGAACGCGAGCTCGTCCTTGAGGTGGCACTGCGGCTGATCGACCCGAACATGGGCCTGTCGCCCTCATCGACCAAGCGCGAGCGGACCTGGCAACTGGAATTCGAGGAGGCGAGCCTGCCGACGAACCTCGCCGATGACGGGGAGGTGGGCCGCAAGACCCTGAACACTTACCTCGCCCCGGACCTGGGTCGCTGGCAGCCGCGCATCCATGTTCACCCGCGCTGCAAGACGCTGATCCACCAAATGAAGCGCTACGTGTGGGCGGACTACAAGCTCGCGAGCGAGCGGGCACAACTGCAGGTTCCGCGGGACAAGGACGACGATTTTCCCAGCCTCTTGAAGTACCTGATGAACTCCAATCCGAGTTTCGGGATGCTGCACGGAATCGCCCAGGTGATCGACCGGCGCCGCGGCGGACGTCCGAAAGCCTTGAATTCACGGCAGGACAGGAATAGGCTTGCGCGTTAGGAGGTTACCTCATGCCCGATTTCCTTGACCGCCCCGGTGGTGACCCTTCGGCCGCTGGAATCTCGATCAAGGAGCGCATCCGGCGCGACTATCCAGAGTTGGAGGGCGCGCTCGCCGCTGTGAACGTCTCCACCGCAAGCGGCCAGAAGCGCAGGCTCCAGTTCTACTCTGCGGCCGATCCGGGCAATCCGACCCCCGGAAGCCACCACTTCGCGCTCAACCCGGCGATGGCAGCCTCCGGCGCTGCGCACCATGCGATTGCCCGCCGGCTGAAGACCGTGAGCATCGGGCAGGCGCCGATCGACCGCGAGCGGGCCTCGCAACAGGACACATCCGTGATGACCGAGGGTGACGGCGAGGGGGCGGCAAAGGTACGTGCCCCTCGCCGCACGCGCAGTCGTTCCAGCACCTTCAAGATCGACAAGACCGTTATCGCCGAGCGCGTCATCAAGTTCTTCACCGACGACAACACCGACCGCCAGTTCGACATCGAGGCGCGCATCCAGCGCTACGCGAAGTTCCGCATGTGGACAGAGGGCAAGACCGATCCGTGGCCGGGGGCGAGCGACGTAGGTCTGTCGGACATCGCGACCGCGGTGCTGAAGATGGAAGACACCCTGCACAACGCGGCTATGCAAACCCGTCCGGTCACCAACGCCAAGGCGTTCAAGGAAAGCGACCGCGACAAGCAGCAGATCGTCGACAACCTGCTCGACTACCAGTTCTTCGTCGAGGGCGCCGGTGAGGTCAAGGTCGGCCGCATGGCGCACAACTACGTCATGGATGGGGTCATGCGCGTGTTCGTGCCCTGGGTGAAGGAGGAACGCGCCGTACACGACGTCCGGCAATTCCCCGAGATTCCAGAGGGCGAGCAACCCGGCACCTACCTCGCCAAGCAGATCATGACGGTCTACCCGGCGCCGATGTTTCGAGCATCCGAGCTGGACCCCGACG
>JANLGX010000029.1 GCA_024654005.1 Gemmatimonadaceae bacterium
ACAGCTCGCTTTCGAGCAGGGTATCCGGCAGCGCTGCGCAGTCGATCGCGACGAACGGACAGTCGCGCCGCAGGCTGCGCGCGTGAATCGTACGAGCCAGGAGCTCTTTGCCGGTGCCCGTCTCACTCTGCAGCAGAATATTGGCATCGGTACGCGCGACCTTCTGGATTGTCGCAAAGACCGTCTGCATCGCTTCGCTCGCACCCAGAATCCTGTCGAATCCTGGCGCGGCGCCGGTCTCGTCAGCCGGCGTGGCCACGTCGTCGAGCCGCCGGTGGCGAAGCGCCCCCCCGGCGACCTCGACGAGCCGGTCGGCCGTGAACGGTTTGGCGAGGTAATCAAAGGCGCCTCGCTTCACGGCGTCCACGGCCGTCTCAAGCGTCGCGAACGCGGTGAACATCACGATCACGAGCCGCGGGTCCAGCGCACGCGCGAGCGCGAGGATCTCGAGCCCGCTGCGCCCCGGCATCCTCAGGTCGACGAAGAACAGGTCGTAGCGCGCCGACTTGAGGTGCTCGATTGCCTCGGTCCCGTCGGCGGCGGTCGTCACCTCGTAGCCGGCCCGTTCGAGGATCTTCACGCAGCTCACGAGGATCTCCCGTTCGTCGTCGGCCACGAGGACCCGCGGCGCTCCGGTCATCGTGCCTCCGCAGGAAGGACGATCGTGAATCGCGTTCCGGCGCCGGGCCGGCTCTCGGCCGCAATCGTACCGTGGTGCTCGTTGACGATCCCGTGCACGATCGACAGCCCGAGTCCCGTCCCCTTGCCGACCTCCTTCGTGGTGAAGAACGGATCGAAGATCCGCGACAATGTCTCGTTATCGATGCCGGTTCCCGTGTCGGCGATGTCGAGCCGCACCCGGGCGGGCGGGCCGTCGGCGAGCGAGCCGGCAA
Organism: Gemmatimonadaceae bacterium; assembly: GCA_024654005.1. Classification (GTDB taxonomy): domain Bacteria; phylum Gemmatimonadota; class Gemmatimonadetes; order Gemmatimonadales; family Gemmatimonadaceae; genus JACDCY01. Next base: position 894 of record JANLGX010000029.1, read on the forward strand.
TCGTCAGCATGCCGCCGTCCGGCATCGCATCAGCGGCATTGCGGCAGAGGTTCTCGACGGCCCGAATCAGGCTATCGGGATCGGCCAGCACCGGCGGCAGCCCGGGGGCGACGCTGGTCCGCACGGCAATGCCGGGCGCGTGCAGGGCGTCCCGCACATTGTGGAGCGCGGCCGCGACGATGGCGTCGATCGGGACTGCCATCACCTCGCGCGCCTGCGGACGGGCAAACGTGAGCAACCCGCGCGTGGTGGCGGCGATCCGTTGCGCCTGACTGACGATCGCGCCGAGGTCCTCGCGGTCACTCGGCGAGCCGAGCTCGCGCTGCGAGAGGAGGAAGCTCGCCCGGCTCATGATCGTCGTCGCCGGGTTGTTGACCTCGTGCGCCACTCCGGCGGCCAGCTCGCCGATCGCGGCGAGCCGTGTGGCTTGCAGCAACCGTCGCTGCTGTTCGTTGATCTCCCGCGCCTGCTGCCGCAGGGTCTGGCTGGCGCCACGGACCACCAGGCCGATGGCCGCCGTCGAGAGGACCACCACGCCGGTGAACAGCGAGAAGATCAGAATGATCTGCCGCCGGGTGTACCGACTTAGGATCTCGCGCGTCCCGTACAGCTCGACGCGCCCGTCGGCGCTCCCGAACGGAAGCGCCTGCATCAGGAAGTATTCGTCGGCGTCGGGCCGTGGAACCCCGACGTCCGCCGCGAGATGGTCCGCAAGGCTCCGCTGGATGCTCCCGCTCTCGCCGATCTCGAACGCGGCACTCTGGACCGGCGTGAGGATGCGCACGATTCGCAGCTCGGGCAGGTCGCCAAAGGCCAGCGTGATGCGCTCCGTCAGGTCGCGGCGATCGACGATCGCGCCGAGGGTGTCGTGTCGCTCGCGGAAGTACTCGACGTGCGCGCGCACGAAGTCCGCCAGGGCGTCGCTCCGCCGCTGGATGCCCTCGAGATAATCGCGCGTGCCGGCCTGCGTGAGCACCAGCATCACCACGCCCGCCAGCAGGATGAAGGCGGTCTGCAGCCGGACGAACACACGGTCGAACAGGTCGTCGCCGATTTCGCAGAGCGCCAACGCGAACGTCGCGAGGGACAGCGACCAGGTCGCCTGCTCGATGTTCCAGAGCACGAGGCGGGCGTCCGCACTGCCAGCCCACCAGATCGCGAGGCGCAGGGCCAGCGCGGCGAAACCGGCGCCCATGGCGACATGGACGATGGGACGGCGGCCCAGGCTGAGGCCGCGGTGGGCACGCGCGTACGAGCCGACC
>JANLGX010000035.1 GCA_024654005.1 Gemmatimonadaceae bacterium
CCTCGGACAGCGGGTGGAAGACGATCACCTCGTCCAGCCGGTTCAGGAATTCCGGGTTGAACACCTTCTGCAGCTCGTCCTTCACCTTCTCCGACATCCGCTCGAAGCTGCCGCGGTTGTCGGCGACGAAGCCGAGACTCTTGCCCTTGGTGATGTCACGGGCGCCGACGTTCGACGTCATGATCACGACCGTGTTCTTGAAGTCGATCACGCGGCCGTAGTTGTCGGTGAGGTGACCCTCGTCGAGCACCTGCAGCAGGATGTTGAATACGTCCGGGTGCGCCTTCTCGATCTCGTCGAGCAGCACCACGCTGTACGGCTTGCGCCGCACGGCCTTCGTCAACGTGCCGGAATCCTCATAGCCCACGTATCCCGGGGGGGCGCCGATCAGGCGCGACACCGAGAACTTCTCCATGTACTCGCTCATGTCCACGCGGATGAGCGCGCTGGCATCGGCGAACAGGAACTGCGCGAGCGATCTCGCCAGCTGCGTCTTGCCGACGCCGGTCGGGCCGGAGAAGATGAACGATCCGATCGGCCGGTCGGGATCCTTGAGACCCGCCCGACTGCGCCGGATGGACCGCGCCAGCGCCTTGATCGCCTCGTCCTGGCCCACGACGGACTCGTGCAGCTCCTCTTCCATCCGCAGCAGCCGCGTCGTCTCGGCTTCCCGCAGCCGCATCACCGGGATGCCGGTCCAGCGACTGACGATGAAGGAAATCTCCTGCTCGCCGAGCACGGGCCTGTGCGACTGGCGGTGCTTCTCCCAGTCTTCCTGCACGCGGCGGATGTCGCCCTGCAGCTCGCGCTCCTTGTCGCGCAGCGAGGCCGCGCGCTCGAAATTCTGGTCGCGGACAGCCGCTTCCTTCTCGGTATTCACGCCCTCGAGCTGGCCCTTGAGCGCGGCGACTTCGGGCGACGGCTGCTGCGCGGCCAGCCGCGCGCGCGCCCCGGCCTCGTCGATCACGTCGATCGCCTTGTCCGGCAGGAACCGGTCGGTGATGTAGCGGTCGGACATCTTCGAGGCCGCGACCAGCGTCACGTCCGGGATCTCGACGCGGTGGTGGTCCTCGTACTTCTGCCGGAGGCCCTTGAGGATCTCGATCGTCTCGTCCACCGAGGGCGGCTCGACGATGACCGTCTGGAAGCGCCGCTCGAGCGCGCCGTCCTTCTCGATGTACTTGCGGTACTCGTTCAGCGTGGACGCGCCGACGCACTGCAGCTCGCCGCGCGCGAGCGCCGGCTTGAGCATATTGCTGGCGTCGATCGCGCCTTCGGCCGCGCCCGCGCCGACGAGCGTGTGCAGCTCGTCGATGAACAGGACGATGTTCTTGTTCTGGGTGATCTCGTTCATCACCGCCTTGAGGCGCTCCTCGAACTGGCCGCGATATTTCGTCCCCGCGATGACGGCCGCCATGTCGAGCGCGAGCACGCGGTGGTCGCGCAGCGAGTCCGGGCACTCGCCCGTGGCGATCAGCTGCGCCAGACCCTCCACGATCGCGGTCTTGCCCACGCCCGGCTCGCCGATGAGCACCGGGTTGTTCTTCTTCCGGCGCGTCAGCACTTCCATGACGCGCTCGATCTCCTTGGCGCGTCCGATGGTCGGGTCGAGCTGGCCTTCCGCGGCGAGCTG
>JANLGX010000036.1 GCA_024654005.1 Gemmatimonadaceae bacterium
CTCGCGCATGAGTTCCAGCACCTGATCAATTCCTCGCGGCGGCTGTTCATCAATCAGGCGGCGACGTGGCCCGAGGTGACGTACATGGAAGAGGGACTGTCGCACATCGCCGAGGAGCTGGTCTTTTATCACGCGAGCGGCGATCTGCGACCGAAACAGAATCTCGGACTCGCCGAGCTGCAAATGAGTGCGCAGCGCGCCAACGCGGGCGACCTGTACATGAGGTCCAACGCGATCCGATTCCTCAGGTACCAGCAGAGCCCGTCCGAGGATGCGCCGTACGACAGCGATGACGACCTGGAAACGCGCGGCGCGATCTGGTCGTTCCTGCGTTACCTGGCCGACCGGGGCGCAGGCGCTCCTTTCGCGGAAACGCAGTGCGCGAACCCAGTCGTTCTAACCGGTCCGGGTGCGAGCTGCATGGTCGAGGGCGCGGCGGCCCAGCAGTTCAGCCTTCCGGCCGGCGGCAGCGCGGTTGAATTCGCCATCATCGCGTTTGGAAAGGACCTTCCGTTTGTGCCCGGAACGTCGCCACCGCGGGCCTCGATTACCACTACGGCGAGCGCCAGCAATACCATCGCGGCCATTGGACTGCCCAATCCGTCAATCGTTCCGGGCGGAGCCTTGCCGTCGATGATCAGCGACGGGCGTTTCGGCGTGGACATGTTGCTGCTGGACGAGTCTTTCCACGCCCGCTTGCGCAGGACCGAACGGCGTGAGTTGTCCCGGCTGGTTTCCGGCGCGCGCGCGGAGTATGCAATGAAGCAGCGCGGGGCGGGGCAAGGGGCGCGGAGGTATTCCGCGGAATGGACTCGGCCGGCGATGGCCGCAGCCGTAGTCGAGCCTGTATGGTTCCAGCTCGTGAACTCGAACGACACGGGGATCGTGAACCTCCGCGGGCGGTTCGGGCAGGACATTTCTGGCGCGGCGCAAGACTGGGCGGTGGCGCACTACATCGACGACACCGGACTGGGGACTCCGCCGACGCAATACTTGCATCAAAGCTGGAACTTCAGGTCGCTGCTGCCTTTCTATAACAACGGTGTCTATCCGCTAAAGACTCACGCTCTCACGAGCCCGGTAACGGTGGCCCTAGTGGATGGCGGTGCTGCGTACTATCGCTTCGGCCTAGCGCCGGGGGTCACGAGCACGGTTTCGTTCACGGTCAACGGCGGCCCACCGCCGGGCGGGCTCAAGCTGGTGGTGCTGCGGACGAAATAGCGGACTACGCAGGGCGCTGATGAACAGCCGGGCTCACGCCCGGCTGTTCTTTTTTTGGGCGCGGTCTGAGTTCACTGTCTTCCCGTTGTGTGTTGGGCCGTCGTTACGGAAGACGGGTAACTAATGATCCTGCGACCGCGGCTCACGGCGCATAGAATTCGTGGTGATGAAGAGAGCGGCGAGTGATTGGGGGGCGCTGGCGCGGACGACGGTGCGCGCGGACGGCGCGGCGCGGTGCAGGCGGTGTCTTGGACTTACGCAGGCCGATTTCGCGGACGCGGTGGGAGTGGGGCGGGTGACCGTCGCGCGGTGGGAGACGGGAGTGATCCGGCCGACGGCGCGGCACGTGTCCGCGATGCTCGACCTCCTCGCGGACATGGTGACGAGCTCGCGCGTGCGCGGAACGGAGAATGGCGAGCTGCGCGAGCGGTTCGCGGCGGTGGTGCTGTTCGGCGCGCGCACGCGGCTGGCGCCCGCGGCGTGGCGGGAGCTGCTCGATCTTCCCGCGAACGCGCTGGCGGGAGTGCCGACGGCGGAGGGGCGGGACGGCCGGCCGCTCGCTTCAGGCTATGACGTCGGGCTGTGGATAGAAAGGAAGCTGAGGCGGAAGAACCCGCGGCTGGCCGTCGAAGGTGACGGCGCGCGCGAGATCGGGGAGCAGCGGTTGCTGAGCGAGATCGTTTTTCTCGCCGAGGGGCTGAGGAGCTAACGGCCCTGCGTGCTGCGCGCTGCGCGCTGACGACACAGCTAATAGCCAATAGCCAATAGCCAATAGCCAACAGCTTCCTTCCCGCTATTTTACGTATTCCCCAGCACACGGCGCGGTAGCCAAGTGGTAAGGCAGCGGTCTGCAAAACCGCTATTCGCCGGTTCGATTCCGGCCCGCGCCTCTCGTTGTACTTCGCACGCAACTCCGGAGCGATGGAGCCATGACGCTGGGAGCGGCGCGGTTGTCCGAGG
>JANLGX010000039.1 GCA_024654005.1 Gemmatimonadaceae bacterium
CTCCTTCGCGAGCGGCATCCAGATGGCATTGACTCGCATGGTGTACGCCCGGTTCATGACGGCGATGCTGTCGGCCTGGGCCGCGGTGAGGCGGAGCGAGTCCTGCTGCCGTAGAATAGTCGCCATCGGATTGAGCAGACCACCGCCGCCGTACATCCCACGCAGCATCGCCTCGGGCAGCGGCGTACCCTCGGTTCGCCGTCCGTGATCGAGCTGCTGTGTCAGCACCTGCCGCTCGCGCATCGGGCCGAGGTCGAAGCGCAGCATCGCGGTCAGCGTCACGGGAATTCTCATTCCGCTCACCGCGCGGTTCGTCCCGCCGAACCGCTCGTTCACCTCGTAGCGGAAGCGCTGCGCGGCCGGATCGAATCCGCGGACGTACAGGAGTTGCTGATCCACCGGCGCCGGCTGGCCCCAACCGCGGAGCTTGCCCGAGCCGTTCAGCAGCAGGTCGGCGGCGCCGAGCGGATTGGAGAGCGAGAAGGACAGCGACGAGCGGTGCGGCATGCGCACCTTGAGCGGGTTGAACCTGATGCTCATGCTGGCGGTGGAGTACCACGGTCCCCGACAGCTGTTGCGGCCGGCGAGCTCGCCAACCTGCGACGCCAGGCACGCGCGCGCTTCCGGCGATCCCCGGTCGAGCAGGCTCCGCATGCCCGACGCCAGTCCCGCCTCCGCGGTCGCGGGATCGAAGATGAACGCGCGGTCGTTGGAGTAGCCGTCGCCGTTCACGTCACCGGCGACCATCGGCGTGAACGGCGCGCCCGAGCGGATCTGGCCGAACCAGCCCACGCGCACGAAGTCGAAGAAGTTGTACGCGAGGTTGTAAACGATCTGATGCCGCGACGAGCTGCCCGAGCGCCCCCACTCGGTCGAGAGCGGATTGCCGGCGGTGTTGCTGAAGCCGCGCACCTGCTCCCGCACGTCGGAGAGGACGTAGGCCAGGCTCCAGCTGAAGCTCTGGCTGTAGCGCACGGGCGAGAATCGCATGCTCAGCTGCCGGCTCTCGGACCGCAGATCGGAGTCGATCTCGGTGACGCGGGAGAACTCGGGATGGATGCGCGAATTGCGCGAGGCCACCGCGCCCGTTCCCGGCACGATGCTCGCCTGATCCACGAACACCGGACGGCCCGCTTCGTCCGCAAGCGAGAAGCGCTGCTCGCCGCCGAAGTTGAGGTCGGTGATCCCGCGCTGGCTCAGGTTCAGCGAATACGTGCCCTCGAGCTGGAAGTTGAACCGGTTGCGCAGGACGGGAAGGCTCCACTGCAGGTTGGAGCGAATGCTCCGCGGCGCGGAATAATCGGGGGTGAAGAGCGTGACGTTCGGCGCCGCGTTGGCGAAATTCGTCCCGCTCGTGCCGTCGGCGCACTCCGTCGGAATGGACTCCGGGTCCGCGGCATAGGCGGCCCACTCCGGGACCGGCGCGGCCGCGCCGACGCAGCGCAGCTGCTGCGTCGCGCCGGGAAGACCGGTGTTGTCGACGGCCGACGCGATCAGGTTCGTTCCCGGCGTGCTTTGGAAGATGCCGATGCCGCCGCGCAGCGCCGCGCGCGGGAGGCGCGCCGCGCCCTGGAAGCCTTCGATCTGCGCGGCGCTGCCGTACGTCCAGGAAAATCCGGCGCGGGGGCTCAGGTAGATCTTGTTGGGCACCACGTCGTTCCGCGCGCCGAACAGCGACTCGATCTCTGGATTCAGCTCCGGCCGCGAGGTGAACCGGTTCGCGTCCAGGCGAACCCCGTACTGAATCTGCAGGCGGTCGGTCCTGCGATACGCGTCGCCCAGGGAAAAGCCCGCGGTGAGCTGGCCGACGCTGCGGTTGCGCGTGCCCGGCTCGCGGGTGAACACCGCCGGACGCAACGCCTCGTAATCGCTCAGCGAGTTGAACGTGAACGTTCCGAGCGTGTTGTTGGACGACTCCTGCTCGTTGGTGTCGAACCGCAGCTCGCTGGTGAGCTTCACGCGGTGCTTGTTGTTCACGCTGAACCAGGAGAGCTGATTCAGGAAATTCGTGGTGTTCGAGCGCTGACTGCTGTTGAGCCGCTGGTTGCCGCCGAAGTGGAGCGACTGCAGGCTGCGCGTCCCGTCGTCGAGATCGGAGTTGACGCGCACCATGCCGGCCGGCAGGTCGAGGAACGGCGTCGACGTGTTGCGCGAGATGCTGAAGCCGAGCGACGTCTCGGTGAGGATCGCGTTGCGGAAGTAGCCGCTGTGCCGCCCCTGGATTCCGCCGCGCCAGTTGGTCCGCTCGCCGCTGTACGACGGCAGCTCCGTCGCCTGCCCGCTCAGCGGGCTCTGCCGGCTCCAGTTGCTGTTGAACGAGAAGTTCAGCGCCTGGCCCGTGCTGGATGAAGGCGGCGCGACGTCGATGCTGCCGAACACCGCTCCCTGATCGGCGATGCGGTTGCTCGCCGCGCCCGCGGCCTCGAGCGGAATTCCGCGCGCCTGCATCAGCGCGAGCGCCCTCGCCGCCGAGTCCGGCGCGACGCCTACGGCCTGGAATCCGTCCGGCCCGGTGTTCAGCAGCGTGAACAGGTCGTTGGACCGGCGCCCTAGCTGGTACGACATGTTGTAGAAGGCCTGGTTGAACTGGATCGGTCCCGACAGCGCGCCGCCGAGCGAGTAATTGGAGTACTCCTGGCCGAGCGCGCGCGCGGCGCGGTCGGTCCACTGCATCTGCGGCGCGTCGAGGTTGAGGCTCATGCCGCGCGTGACGAAGTTCGAGCCGGAGCGGGTGCGCAGGTTCATCTGCGCGCCGCTGAATCCGCCGCGGGAGACGTCGTACGGTGAAGTAATGACCGACGACGACACGGCGGCGTCGCGCGGGAGGCTGGAGCCGCCGAAGCTCATCCCGTTGAGCACGGCGTTGTTCTGATCGGCGCCGAGGCCGAGCACGGAGAAGCCGTCGGGCGCGCCATCCACTCCCGGCACGCCCTGCACGCCCGGGAGCGTCGCCGCCATCGCTGCGAGGTCGCCGAGCAAGTCGGCCGGCACGGCGTCGTTGGTGATCGGCTGCTCGGTGCCGCTCACGTCGGGTTGGGCGTCGGCGGTGCGCGGGACGCGCGCCCTCTGGGCCGTGACGGTCACATCCTCCAGCAGCGCGCCCATCTGCGTGAGCCGGGCGTCGGCCACCAGGATCTCCTCGTCGGTGATCCGCTTCAGCTCGAACCGCCTGGGGATGTAGCCGAGGAGCGAAACCGTGATCATGTAGTCGCCGTCGCCACCGGGGAAAGCGATCGTGTAGCGGCCGTTCCGGTCGGTGCGCGCGCTGCGGCTGACGTTGCCGGAGATCGACGTGGCCGTGACGGTGGCGCCCTCGACTGGAAGGCTGTCGGGGCCGGTGATCCGGCCCCGGATGACGTCCACCTGCTGCGCGTGGACGGCGGACGGACCGGCGGCGAGCGCGAACAGCGCCACGGTTATGGCGACCAGAAAGGACGCGGAGATTCTTGGGGGCATTTGCGGTATGAGGTGTGACGCTCGATTCGACCCATTGTTAGGGGGAATCGTTGCTTCAATAGTACGCCCGTCCGGTCCCGACTGTTGCAATGGCGCGCGCAGATTGCGCGACGAGGTGCCCCGCTCTGGCCCTACGCTCGCAAACCGCGCTCGCTAACACGGGCCTGAGCGGGGCACCTCGTCGTGCAATCCGCCCCGAGGTCTGTGCCGTTGAAGGTGGTTATGCGCGCAAAGGCCGGGCTACGAGGATCCCGGTCGACCGCCGTATCGCGGCCACGTACTCCGGCAGTGTCGTCCGCGTGATCTCGACCACTCCCCCCGACAACGGCGCGTGCAGCACACGCAGGACGTTCGCCGCATCGCGGTACGCGAAAGCAGCGTGCGTGACGTCGAGCCCCGGGATCGCCGTCGCGAATGCCAGAATGTCACCCGACTCGATGCGGTCGGAGACTTCCGGGATCCGCTCCTTCGGGATCACGTGCCGCGGCCGGTCGTCGAGCGTGCGCTCTATCTCGCCGATCTCGCGGTACACATCGTCGTTCGCGAGGGCCGGGTAACTCCCGCGGTGTTCCGTCATGAACCGCAACGGCCGCCTGTCTTCGACTCCACCGAGCTCGGCGCCGAGCTCGCGGTACAGCCCGCGCTTCGCGCCGTCGGTGATCCACTCGCTGAAGTAGTGCAGTCGCGACGTGTAGCCGCCGCGCACGCCGCCGCGGTAGCGCATGCGCTCCATTTCGTGGCCGTACTTCTCCCATGACGGGGCGCCGGACTCGTCCGCGGCGCGGGACACAGCGATGCACGACTCGACCAGCGAGACGCAGTCGAACTTCGTGAGCGACAACGTCAGAGGCTCGGTGCGGACCGGACTCCCGCCGGCGCGCAGGTAGGCCTCCAGCGTGTACGCCTCGTATGGCGTGCCGACTGCGAGCTCGCCCACGCGCGTGGCGCTGCGTCCGAGCGGCACGTCGGCGCGGGTGAGGTTCTCACGACGGATCGTCGCAGTCCAGCTGTCGAGGCGAGACTCGTCCGGACTCGCCGGCGCGGCTGTATCCGCCGCCGCGGTGCTCGCATCGGCCCGTGGCCTCTCACATGCGACCAATCCGATGCCCGCCGCGGTCAGGGCAACGTTCTTGATTAGATCCCGTCGGGAAATGGCGTCTGACATGTTGCGCACCGGGGAATGGGCTCCGGACGAACTGGCTGTACCTATCATTATAGATAGACTCGGAACGAAAGTTGAGAGGACAGCGGATTGAGGACTTTGCGGTCTCAGGACTAACGGCCATTGCGGATCGGCGATTGAGTGAGGACTGAGGATGACCGGAATACAGGGAGAACGGCGTGCGGAGCGCATCTCTCAAGACTCTTCGACTGCCCTCAGCGTGGACCGCGCCCGCGTCCTCGCGCGCGCGCTCGACAGCGCCGTGCGAATCCCGGGAACGAACGTGCGCTTCGGGCTCGACGCCCTGCTCGGGCTCGTCCCCGGGCTCGGCGACGTCGCCGGCGCGGCGATGGGCAGCTACATCGTCCTGCTCGGATCCCGGCTTGGCGCGCCCAAGCCGGTGCTCGCGCGGATGGTGCTGAACGTGGCGCTCGACACCCTCGTGGGTGTGGTTCCCGTCGCGGGCGATCTGTTCGACGTCGCGTGGAAGGCCAACACGCGCAACATGGCGCTGCTCGAGCGGTACATCGACAGGCCGGCCGCGACGAGAAGATCGAGCAGCGCTTTCGTGTCGGCGATCATCGCGGCGCTCGCGCTGCTCGCCGTGGGCGGGATCATGTTGGCGGTCGTCGTGGTCCGCTGGCTGTTCGGGGCGCTGAGTTGAAGGAGATACTCGGCCTGCACCACGTGACCGCGATCGCGGGCGACGCGCGCGAGAACCTGGAGTTCTACACGCACGTGCTGGGGATGCGCCTGGTGAAGCGCAGCGTGAATCAGGATTCGCCGGGGACCTACCATCTCTTCTACGCCGACGCCGTGGCGCACCCCGGCACCGACCTCACGTTCTTTCCCTGGCCCGAGATGGCGCCGGCCAAGGCGGGGATCGGGCTGACCATGGAAGTCTCGCTCGCGATTCCCGCGGGCGCGCTCGAGTTCTGGATCGAGCGGCTCGAGAGCCGCGGCGTGAAGATCGCAGAGATCGAAGAGCGACGTGGGGAGCGCTGCCTTCCGTTCGCTGATCCGCACGGACTGCCGCTCGTGCTCATCGAGACCACCGACGAGCGCGAGTTCGTCGCGTGGGACAAGAGCCCGATCGCTGCCAATCAGCAGGTCATGGGGCTGCACTCGGTGCGGTTGTGGGAGCGCTCGCTCGAGGAGACTTCGAGCTTCCTCACGCGCGTGCTCGGCTTCGAGAAGCTCGGCACGGAAGGCGATTGGCATCGGTTCGGCGTGCGCGGCGGCGGTTCCGGCAAGTTTCTCGAGATCCGTGAGCTGCCGGATAGCGCGCGCGGCGCGTGGGGCACGGGCGGCGTGCATCACATCGCGTGGTGCGTCGCCGATCTCGACGCGGAGCTCGCGGTGCGCGAGCGGATCGCCGCCGCGCGGCGGCGGCCGACCGACGTGATCGACCGGTTCTGGTTCAAGTCGGTCTACTTCCTCGAGCCCGGCGGTGCGCTGTTCGAGATCGCGACCGACGGGCCGGGATTTACGGTTGACGAGAAGCTGGAGTCGTTGGGAGAGAGGCTCGTCCTTCCGCCTTGGCTCGAGCCGAGTCGCGCGGTGATCGAAGCCGCGCTTCCGGAGCTGCCAAGGAGCAGTGACTAGTCACTCAAGTGCGGGGCCTGCCGGGGCCGCGGCGGCGACTCGAGACCGGACCTTTGCGGCGCAGTCCAGTTTTGCGAGGACCTTCCGGCTCGGGCGCGGCCTTCGGCGCTGAATCCGCCGCTCTAGGAGTCGGCCGAGCCTTCTTCTCCTTCGAGCGCGTCCTGTCCGCACTGCGCTGCGCGCGCATCTTCGCGAGGCGCTCGCCGAGCGGAATCTCCAGGCTCTCGGCCGTTTTCGCCGAGTAGTCGAAGTCGGGAACGGTCACGCGGAGCAGCGGGTGACCGACCACGCGCTCGATGGCGTGCAGGTCGCCCAACTCGGCCGGCGCGACGAACGTGAACGCGTCGCCCGTCAGCTCCGCGCGCGCGGTCCGGCCGACGCGGTGGATGTAGTCCTCGGGCTTGTTCGGCACGTCGAAGTTCACGACGTGGCCGAGCGCCTCGACGTCGATGCCGCGCGCGGCGATGTCCGTCGCGATCAGCACGCGGTACACGCCATTCTTGAATCCTTCCAGCGCTTCTGTCCGCTGCGGCTGCGACCGGTTGCCGTGAATGCGCGCCGCGTTGATCCCGCGCTTGTCGAGATACTCCCACAGCCGGTTGGCGCGGTGCTTCGTGCGGGTGAACACGAGCGCGTCCTGCATGACCTCGCGCTCGAGCAGCGTGAGCAGCAGCTCGGACTTTCGCTCCTGCGGCACGAGATAGATGGCCTGCGTGATTCCGACCGCGGGCTTGGACTTGCGCTCGAGGTTGATCGTCGCGGGATCCTTGAGCATCTCGCGCGTGAGCTGCACGATCTGGCCCGGAATCGTCGCGCTGAAGAACAGCGTCTGACGCTTGGTCGGCAGATAGCGAAGCAGGCGGCGGATGTCGGGGAGAAATCCCATGTCGAGCATGCGGTCCGCCTCGTCCAGCACGAGGTGCTCGATCTTGTCGAGCTTGGCGTAAGGGAAGCGCAGATGGTCGAGCAGACGGCCGGGAGTCGCGACGATGACGTCAACGCCGGTGCGGAACGCGTGCTCCTGCGGCCCCATCGCGACGCCGCCGAACACCGAGGCGGACGTGATGGGCGTGTGGACGGCGAGATCCTGGAGGTCTTCCAGAATCTGCGCCGCTAGCTCGCGAGTGGGTGTGAGAATGAGCGCGCGCGTGGTTCGCCGCGGCTTGGCGAGCAGGCTGTTGAGGATCGGCAGCAGGAAAGCCGCCGTCTTGCCGCTTCCCGTCATCGCGCAGGCGAGCACGTCTTTGCCCTTGATGGCGGGCGGGATGGCGTCCGCCTGAATCGGCGTGGGCCGGGTGAATCCCAGCTCTTTCACGCCCTTGAGGAGGTCGGGGTGGAGGTCGAACGAACCGAAAGGCATTTGGTGTTTTTTGGGCTTGGGGTAATTGTCCTACATAAGGAAGATAGACGGCCGGAGCGGGGTTCGCTCTTGACTAGTCTGACTAGACAGAAGTAGCATAAGCGCATGAGATACACCTACTCCCTGTACGACGCGAAGGCCTAGCTCTCGGCGCTCGTCCGCAAGGTCCGGGAGGGCCACCACGTCACCATCACGCTCCATGGCGAGCCTGTCGCCGAGCTGCGGCCCGTCGAAAAGGGGGAAGGAGGACTCGCCGCTCGACTCAAGGAGCTGAAAGAGCGAGGAGTCATCGTTCCTGCGGTCGATCCTCGAGCTCCCTTCAAAGCAATCGCGAAGCGTCCCGGCGCGCTCAAGCGCTTTCTCGACGAGCGTGACTGAGTGACCGCCGCGTATGTCGATACGTCCTGCCTCGTGGCGATAGCGCTGAGGGAGGCCGGAGCTGCAGCGGTGTCGCGAAGGCTCGTTTCGTTCGACGCTCTGCACTCCTCGAATCTTCTGGAAGCAGAGCTATTCTCAGCGCTGCACCGCGAGCGAGTCACTCCGGACAGCCGCGCACTCGATCGGATCGCCTGGATCAATCCGGATCGTCCGCTGCACGAAGAGATCGAGCGCGTGCTGACGGCCGGGTACGTGCGCGGAGCTGATTGCTGGCACCTCGCGAGCGCGCTGTATCTCGCGAAGGAGCCACGGGAGATTGCGTTCGTCACTCTTGACGCGCGGCAGCGGAGTGTCGCTCGCAAGCTGGGATTCCGGGAATAGGAGTGCCACGGCTCCCGCTCGTTCTCGTGCACGGCTATTCCGCGGACGCCGGCGCGTTTCGGAAGTGGTCCGCCGAGCTTGGCGCGCGTGGGTACGACGTGAGCACGATCCACGTGTGCAACTACAGGTCGCTCACCAACGAAGTGACGATCCGTGACATCGCCGAGGGCTTCGACCGGGCGTTGCGCGAGCGCGCGGGACTCGACAGAGACGAGCCGTTCGACGCGATCGTGCACTCCACTGGAATGCTGGTTGTCCGCTCGTGGCTCACGGCGTACGCGAAGCGGCGCGACCGGCTCAAGCACCTCGTCGCGCTCGCGCCGGCGACATTCGGCTCGCCGATCGCGCATAAGGGGCGGAGCTGGTTGGGCGCGCTGTTCAAGGGCAATCGCGAGCTGGGGCCCGACTTTCTCGAAGCGGGCGACAGGATCCTCGACGGGCTCGAGCTCGGCGGCCGGTACACGTGGGACCTCGCGCACCAGGACATGCTCGGCGCAGAGACTTACTACGGCCCGACCGGTGACACGCCATTCGCGTTCGTCTTCTGCGGAGACCGGGGCTACAGCGGGCTCGGCGCGGTGGCCAACTCACCGGGGAGCGACGGCACCGTGCGCTGGGCCGGCTGCGCGCTCAACATGCGGAAGATCTCGCTCGATCTCACCGTCGATCCCGCGCGCGTCGGCGCGACCGGGCGAGTGGGCGTCGAGCCGTGGCCCAACGTGGACATCCCGATGATCTTCGTCGCAGGGAAGAATCACGGAACGATCCTGAGCGAACCCGGACGGTGGCTCGTGGACATGGTGGACCGCGCGCTCCAGGTGTCGAACGCAGAGCAGTTCGACAAATGGTTTGCGACCGCAGAGCGCGACGCCGATGCCGCGCGGCGCGGGATCGAGGAATGGCAGCAGTTCGTCATTCGCGCGGTGGACGAGCGGGGCGATCCGATCACCGACTACAACGTGCAGTTGTTCTCGCGGCGCGGGCACGACGAGGAGCCGATCCCGTTCGCGGTGGACGTGCACACGTACCTGGCCGACCCGAGCCTGCGCTGCTTTCACGTGAACCTGACGCAGCTCGGCGTGAAGGACATGACGAGCTTGTGGATCCGGGTGATCGCGTCGTCGGGCTCGGCGCTTGTCGGCTACACCGGCTTCGGCAGCGACAAGGTGGGCAGCGTGGCGAGCGGGACGTCGCGGGAGGGGAAGTGGGACGGGGAGCTGGACCTGTCGTCGCTGGTAGGCGATGCGAAGGTGAAGTTCTTCTATCCGTACACGACGACGCTGGTCGAGCTCAAGTTGAATCGGGAGCCGTTGCCCTTGGCCGGGCGAAACGAGGTGTGCTGGTTCTGAACTGCAGCGGGCAGCTAGCAGCTAGCAGCTAGCAGCGAACGGCGGCCCACGGCGGTCTTCTTGCGGTTTGCTTCTGGCAGCTAGCTGCTAGCTGTTCGTTAGACTTTGAGAATGAGCTCGGTATTCCTCCTTTCTCCAGCGAGCACCGCCGGCAAGCGGGCGGCGATTCTCATGAATCCCGGCGCAGAATTCGAGCTCGCCAAGCGGCTGCGGAACGACGAGCTGACGATCGGAGAGGTGTTCAGCTTTCTCAGCGGATTGTACTTCCGCGGTAAGCTGGCGTACGCGAGGAAGTTTTCGGCGACACCGGAGAGCATCTTCGTCGTCACGTCGAATCGCGGGCTGATGCTGCGGAGCGTGCGGGCGGGAAAGGAGCTCGACTACATCCCTGTCGCCACTGCCGTACGGCGTGGAGCGCGGCCGCCTAGGCTGGAGAAGATTCCCCGGTAGCCGCCAATCGCGCAACGAGAATCCGCATCCCGATCCCGTCGGCGTAGTAGTCGTTTACGCAGGCTTCCTCAGCGAAGCCGGCGAGCTTGAGCAGCTCGGCGTAGCTCCGCATCCCGGCCACATCGGGAAGTTCCGCGACGATGAGCCGTGCGCCACCGGCCGAAAGCTCTTTCACCGCCGCCGAGAGCGCCGCGATTCCGCTGCCCTCGTCGGCGCGCGCGACACACGAGATCGCGCCCGTACGATCGGCGCCCGCGACGAAATTGAGGGACACGAACGCGCGCAGCTCGTCTCCGTCAAACGACCCCAAAGCCGAATGCTCACCGGCGGGATCACCCGCGATCGTGTCGAGCACCCAGCTGGGCCGCTCGCTGTTGTCCATCCAGCATGGATCACACGCCAGCAGCTCAGCCGCGGCGGGTACGTCGGTAGCGCGCAGCGCCCGCTCACTCATGCGCTGTAGTCAGCACGCAGCACGCAGCGCTTTTCAAATGTGAATCGACCGGCCGAGTACGCCAAGCGCCGCTTCCTTCACGACCTCGGACAGCGTCGGATGCGAATGCACAGTGATCCCGATGTCCTCCGACGATCCGCGGTACTCGAACGCGAGCACCACCTCCTGAATCAGCTCCGACGCGTTCGCGCCGATGATGTGGCAGCCGAGCAGCTCGTCGGTCTCCGCGTCGGCGATGAACTTCACGAAGCCGCTCGTCTCGTTCATGCTGCGCGCGCGGCCGTTCGCCGAGAAGGGAAACTTGCCGACCTTGAACTTGCGGCCGCTGTCCTTCACTTCCTGCTCGGACAGGCCGACGGTCGCGATCTCGGGCCAGGTGTACACCACCGAGGGCATCGACCTGTAATCCATGCGCGCCTTGTGGCCCGCGATTACCTCCGCTGCGACGACGCCCTCCTCCTCCGCTTTGTGCGCGAGCAGCTTGCCGCCGACCGCGTCGCCGATGGCGTACACGTCCGGAAGATTGGTGCGCATCTGATTGTCCACCACCAGCTCGCCCCGCTGGCCGACGTTCAGCCCGAGCGCTTTCGCGTCGATGCCCTGGAGCGACGGCTTGCGTCCGACCGAGACGAGCACGCGGTCCGCTTCGAGCGTCTCGGTCTTGCCGTTCGCGTCTATGTCCACGAGCACGCGGTCCTTTTCGACGCGCGCGCCGGTGACCTTCGTGCCGACGCGGAGGTCGAGGCCCTGCTTGCGGAAGATCTTGTCCGCTTCCTTGACGATCTCGTGGTCGGTGCCGGGAAGAATCGTCGGCGTCAGCTCGACGACCGTCACTTTCGCGCCTAGCCTGCGCCAGACGGAGCCGAGCTCGAGCCCGATGATTCCGCCACCGATGACGACGAGATGCTTCGGCACTGCGGGGATCCGCAGCGCGCCGTCGTTGGAGAGCACGCGGTCCTCGTCGAACTTGAGGAAGGGCAGCTCGACGGGGACGGATCCCGTCGCGATGATCACGTGCTTCGCCTGGTAGCTCGTGACCTTGCCGTCCTCGCCCGCGACGTCCACGACGTTGCCGGCCTTCAGCGTCCCGCGACCCTTCGCCCAGGTGATCTTGTTCTTTCGGAAGAGAAACTCGATTCCCTTCGTGTTCTGCGCGACGACATCGTCCTTGCGCTTGAGCATCGTCGCGAGATCCAGCTCGACGCCGGACGTCTTCACGCCGTGCGCGGCGGCGTGCAGTCGCGCGAACTCGTAGTGCTCGGACGAAGTCAGCAGCGCTTTCGACGGAATGCAGCCGATGTTGACGCAAGTGCCGCCGAGTGTCCTGGCCATCTCGACGCAGACAGTGCTAAGCCCGAGCTGCGCGGCGCGGATCGCGGCGACGTAGCCGCCGGGGCCGCCGCCGATTATGACGACATCGGCGGTCGTGTTTGAAGCGTTGGACATTTTAAAAAGCTAACGGCGAACTGCGAGGGGCGGGGACCGACCTGGGGATCACGTCCTCGCACCTACGCGCTCGCTTCGCTCGCGCTAAGACGGTGCTTTGGAGTGACCCCCAGGCCGGTCCCCGCCCGGGTTTGCAGCCGCAGCTATCCCTACTGGCGCCTCGCGGCAAACCGTCCGCTGATCCGGTCGCCGGTCGTCGGTGTGGCGACAAACGAGCCGAACAACGAATCGCCCTGCATGCGGCCGTCGGTCGTGGTCGTGACCTCGGCGTTCCCCGCTGTGGGGCTGACGTACGGTCCGAACGTGGTGCGCATGCCGGCGTCGGTCGCCTCGTCGACGCGGATCAGGATGTCCGTCGTCTGTCCGTCGAAGCGAAGCGTGCCAGTGAGGCCCGCGTCGGCCGGCGTGAAAGTCATCACCCATTTCGAGCCGGTGTCGGATGCGGCGGCGTTCGCGCGATACGACCGACCGTTCCACGTGCCGGCATACATCGTCTGCACAGGCGACAGCGACGGCGCGGCGGGCGTGACAGCGGCCGTGGTATCTACGGCCGCATCATCAGTCTTGGCGCATGCGACGACGACGAGTGCCACGAAAATCAGCTTCCACATTGGAACCTCGGGTTGAAGAGAACGGGATCAGTCGACGAGCATTGCCGCGGGATCTTCCATCAGCTCTTTCAGACGCACCAGAAACAGTACCGAGTGCTGGCCGTCCACGATGCGGTGATCGTACGAGAGCGCGACGTACATCATCGGGCGCGCCTCGATCTTGCCGCCGATCACGACGGGGCGGTCCTGAATCTTGTGGAGACCGAGTATGCCGACCTGCGGGTAGTTGATGATCGGCGTGGACACCAGCGAGCCGAAGACGCCGCCGTTGGTGATGGTGAACGTTCCGCCGGTCAGGTCGTCCATCGTCAGCTTGCCGTCGCGCGCGCGCTGGGCGACGTCGGCGATGTCGCGCGCGATCTGGATCATCCCTTTGCTGTCCGCGTCCTTCACGTTCGGGACGACGAGCCCCTGGTCGGACGCGACGGCGATCCCCATGTGGACGTAGTGCTTGTAGATGACGGAGTCGCCGTCGACTTGCGCGTTGATGTTGGGGAAGCTCTTCAGCGCGAGGCACGCGGCCTTCACGAAGAACGGCATGAACGACAGCTTGACGCCGTGCTCCTTCTCCGTGCGCTCCTTCAGTCGATCGCGCAGCGACAGGACGGCGCTCATGTCGATCTCGTTGAACGTGGTCAGGTGCGCGGTCGAGTGCTGGCTCTCGAGCAGGTGCTCGGCAATTCGTTTGCGCCGCGTCGACATCTTCTCGCGAGTCTCGCGGGTGCCCTGGCTCGCTTGCGTACCGCGGGCGGCCCGATCCGCGTCGACTGCGGCGGCTAGCTTGGCTCCCTGCGGCGCCTGCTGCGCAGTCGCCTTGGTCGCCGAAGACGCCGCCTCCGTCGACGCGGCATCGGGCTGCCCCTCGGGCTTGGTACCGGCCGCAACACCGGATATTGCGGCGGCGAGGACGTCGGGCTTGCTCACGACTCCGCCGCGCCCTGTTCCTTGAACCGCGCTGATGTCGACCCCGGACTCGGCGGCAACTTTGCGCGCGGCCGGCGAGGATTTCACTTCGGCAGCCGGCGCGGGCGGTGCTTCGGTTTTGGGCGCTTCCGATTTGGGCGCGGTCGCGGCAGCGGGCGCGGTGCCCGCGGTCTTGGTGTCGTCGATCTCGCCGAGGACTTCGTCCACCTTCACGATGTCGCCTTCCTTCTTGGCGTGCCGGGCGACGACTCCCGCTTTCAGCGCCGGGACCTCCACGGTGATCTTGTCGGTTTCCAGCTCCACCACGGTGTCGCCGGCCGCGACGGCTTCGCCTTCCTGCTTGGTCCAGCGCGAGACGGTCGCTTCTACGATGGATTCGCCGAGCGGTGGGACTTTGAGCGAGATCATTCGTTCAGAGAGTCGGGAAGCAGGAAACTTAGGACATCCGTATCTTCAGGTCATGGACTTTCGCTGCTAGCTGCTAGCTGCTAGCTGCTAGCTGCTAGCTGCTGGCCGCAGTCAAAATATATCCGCTAACCCCGTGCGAGCACTCACGATATCCACTCACGGCGGGCTCGATTCGCTCGAGTACCGTACGGACCTGCCGGTGCCGGAGCCCGGACCGGGGCAGCTTCGCGTCCGCGTGCGCGCGGCGGCCCTGAACCATCTCGACGTCTGGATGCTCGGCGGCCTGCCGGGCGTCACCATCCGGCCTCCATGGACGCTCGGCGCCGACGCGTGCGGGGTAGTGGACAAGCTCGGCACGGATACGGCGGGTGCACCCGCGAAAGTGGGTGACTACGTCGTCATCAATCCGGGGATCAGCTGCCGGCGCTGCGAGTTCTGCCTGCGTGGGGAGCACTCGGCGTGCGTGAAGTTCGGGCTGCTCGGCGAGCACTTTCCCGGGACGCTCGCGGAATACGTGATCGTGCCAGCGACCAACGTGCGCGCCATCCCGGCCGACACCAAGCCAGAAATCGCGGCGGCGTTCACGCTCGCGACGATTACCGCGTGGCGCATGATCGTGTCGCGCGCGCAAGTGCAAGCCGGAGAGACGGTGCTCATCTGGGGGATCGGCGGCGGCGTCGCGATTGCGGCGCTGCAGATCGCCAAACTGCGCGGGGCGACCGTGTTCGTGACGTCGAGCAGCGACGCCAAGCTCGCCCGCGCCCGCGAGCTCGGCGCGGACGCAACGTTCAATCACGCGGCGGTGGACGTGGTGGCCGAAGTCCGCGCGCTGACCGGCAAGCGCGGCGTCGACGTGGTGGTGGACGACGTCGGACCGGCGACGTGGGAGAGATCGCTCGGCTCGCTGGCGAAGCTCGGGCGGCTCGTCACGTGCGGCGCCACGTCGGGTCCGAAAGTCGAGACCGACGTGCGCAAACTGTTCTGGAACCAGTGGACCATCCTCGGCTCGACGATGGGCAGCGACGCCGAGTTCGACGCGATCGTGCGGGAGCTGGCGCAGGGACGGCTCCTGCCGCCGGTCGACAGCGTGTTCGATCTGGAGAACGGACGCGCGGCGTTCGAGCGGCTCCAGGCGGGCGGCCAGTTCGGAAAGGTCGTGGTGCGCATCTCTAATGAATGAAGAGCACGCGGGAGACGAAGCCCAGTACCCCGCGGCCGAGGTGGACGAGATCCGCCGCGCCTGGTCGGGCGAGCACCCGCCCGACTGTCCCCGGTGCGGCGCCAGGCTGACCCGGCGGCCGATCGGCGGAGGGTCGTTCGGGCTGGGCTACGCCCGGCGGCGGGAGTGGCTGATCTGTCCGGGGTGCAAGCGGAGTGCGCTGTTCGACTTGAAGCGCGGGACTAGGAACTGAACTGGTGATTAGTGATTAGTGACTAGTGATTAGTGACAACCCGCCCTTACTAATCACCAATCACTAATCACTAATCACCAAAAGCTGCTAATTTCATAGACCCATGCAACGTTCCTTCGCGCAGCTAACAGACACCTTCCCCAGCCAGCTCCCCGACGTCGAGCCGGTGGGCTTCGCCGAGCGGCTGCGCTACAGCCTGGAGCAGCTGTACCAGTACGTGCCCGCGCTGTTCGGCGCGCTGGTCATTCTCTTCGCGACGTATCTGCTCGCGCGACTGGCGGAGAAGGGAGTCGAGCGGCTGCTGCGAAAGATTCGCTTCAACCGTCTGCTCGAGCGCGGCGGCGTGATGCAGGCGGTCGAGCGGTCGGGGTCGCATCTCAACCCGACGCGGGTCACGGCGCACGTCGTCTTCTGGTTCATAATGTTCCTGGGGATGCTCGTGGCCGCGAATGCGCTCGGCCTCGAGTCGCTGGCGAACGTGTTCTCGCAGCTGGTCAGCTACATCCCGAGCGTGATCGCCGCGATCGCGATCATCATCATCGGCATCGTGCTCGGCAGCTTCGTCGGCGGGCTGATCATGGCGTCGGCGGGCGGACTCCACGGTGGCCCGACGCTCGCGCGTGTTGGCAAGGCGGGAGTGGTGCTGCTCGCGGTGTTCATGGCGCTGCAGGAGCTGGGGATCGCGACCGAGATCGTCACGACCGCGTTCGCGTTGCTGTTCGGCGCGGTGTCGCTGGCGCTGGCGCTCTCCTTCGGGCTCGGCAACCGCGAGCTGGCCGGGGAGATCACGCGCGAGTGGTACAACCGGTACCGCGCGGAGCGCGAGGCGATCGACCGGGAGAACGCGGAGCTGGACCGGGAGGAGGAGATGGAGTTCGGGACGTACACGGGCCAGCATCCGACGCCGCGGGATGGGGAAGAGCAGGGGGATGAGACAGGGGGATAGGGAAAAGGTGGGCTGGCTCCAGGTGTTCGACTGACGGAATCCAGGCCGCTCACGGCCTGGATTCCTTCAGCCTAATCCCTGGAGCCTGCTCCGCTCCCAGGCTCGCTCAACCAAGTACAAAACCGTAGTTTTGGCGCGGCATGCTCCCCCCCCAAACGACCCTGGATCGACTCTCCTCCGCCCTCGAGGGCAGATACTCGATCGTGCGCGAGATCGGCGCCGGCGGCATGGCCACGGTGTATCTCGCCGAGGACGTGCGCCACAGGCGTAAAGTCGCCATCAAGGTGCTGCACCCCGAGCTGACCGCCGTGCTCGGCCCCGAGCGGTTCCTCAACGAGATCGAGCTCACGGCGAACCTGCAGCACCCGCACATCCTGCCGCTGTTCGACTCGGGCGCAGCCGACAACCTGCTGTTCTACGTCATGCCGTTCGTGGAGGGCGAGACGCTGCGGCAGAAGCTCATGCGCGAGCAGCAGCTGCCGATCGCGGAGGCCGTGCGGATCGCGAGCGACATCGCCGACGCGCTGGAGTACGCGCACAAGCACGGAGTGGTGCACCGCGACATCAAGCCGGAGAACGTGCTGCTGCACGAGGGGCGGCCGCTGGTCGCCGACTTCGGCATCGCGCTCGCCGTGCAGCACGCCGGCGGCGAGCGGATGACGCAGACCGGGATGTCGCTCGGCACCCCGCAGTACATGGCGCCCGAGCAGGCGATGGGCGACAAGGCGGTGGATCATCGCGCCGACATCTACGCGCTCGGCGCTGTCACCTACGAGATGCTCACCGGCGAGCCGCCGTTCACCGGACCGAACGCGCAGGCGGTCGTCGCGAAGATCCTCACGACCGATCCGTCGTCGCTTACCGCCAAGCGCCGCTCGGTTCCGCCGCACGTCAACGCGGCGGTGCTGACCGCGCTCGAGAAGATGCCAGCGGACAGATTCGCGAGCGCGGCGGAATTCTCCGAGGCGCTCGCGGGCCGCGGGCCGGCGCTCGCGGAGACCCGCGCGACTACCGCGGCGGTCACGTCCGCCGCCGCACCGCGCTGGCGGCTGGCGACGCTGGCGGCGTCGGGAATAGCCGTAGCGGCGCTGGCGCTGGCCGGGTGGCTGGCAACGCGCGGCCGAGGCACCGACGCGGATACGCCCAATTGGCAATACGTCGAGATGGGGGACACCGCCGGCGTGAGCGTCGCAAACGCCGGCCTGGCTCTCTCTCCCGACGGAGCGACCCTCGTTTTCCGCGACGCCGTCGCTGGCGGCCAGCTCTGGATCAAGCATCGCTCGGAGCTCGACGCGCGCGCGATCCCGGGCACCGACCGTGCCTCGAATCCGACTTTCTCTCCTGATGGCGAGTGGGTCGCCTTCGTCGCGGACGGCAAGCTGAAGAAGGTTCGCGTTCGGGGCGGCGCGGCGATCACGATCGCCGATTCCATCGCCGGCCCGTACGGCGGAGCGGCCTGGCTCGACGACGGGTCGCTGGTCTACGTCGCGCCATCTCTCATCGAGCTCCGCCAAATCGGCGAGGCCGGCGGATCGTACACGGTGTTACTGCACGACACGCTGACGGGCGGGCGGGGGATAGGCTATCCCACGCCGCTCCCCGGCAAACGTGGCGTGCTCGTGCAGATGTGCAGTTCCGGCTGCGTCTCGGTCGGCGTCCACGCAGTGGACTTCAGGAGCGGCACGCGGAAGGCGATTCTCGAGGATGTCGCCCAGGCCTGGTACCTGCCTTCCGGCCACCTGCTGTACGTGCGGGCCGACGGTGCGGCGCTCGTCGCGCCTTTCGATCTCGACAAGCTCGAGATCACGGGCGGAGCCGTGCCGGCGCTCGAGAGCGTGTATCGCGGTGCAGGCTTCGCGCAGCTTGCTTGGTCCCGGTCCGGCGGCCTCGTTTACCTGTCGGGAGCGCTCGACTCCCGCGACGCGATTATCGTCCGGGTGACCCCCGAAGGAAGTGTCAGCCAGGTGGATACGTCGTGGTCGGGCCAGTTCAACTCGCTTGCGGTGTCGCCTGACGGCCGGCGCCTCGCGGTCGGCGTCGGGGTCGGAAGCACCGCATTGAATATCTGGGTCAAGCAGCTCGACCGCGGTCCGCTCACGCGCCTGACCTTCGGGGGCCGGGACCGGCGTCCCGTCTGGTCACCGGACGGCCGGCTCGTGGCATTCATCCGCGACACTCTCACGACGGGGATTGTGGTCACTCGTCCGGCGGACGGGAGCGGCTCCGATCGTCTCCTGCTCCGCCTGCCGCACCAGCTCCAGGAAGTGACGTGGACGCGGGACGGCCAATGGCTGGTGGTCCGGACCGACAACTCCGGGCCGGGCGCCGGCGACCTGATCGGCGTTCGCACCAGCGGTGATTCCACGCCGGTGCTGCTCGCGGGCAGCGCGTTCACCGAGCTGCATCCCGAAGTGTCGCCCGACGGCAAATGGCTGGCGTACACATCCAACGAATCGGGGCGGGCCGAGGTTTATGTGCGACCATTTCCAGCCACGAGTGGTGGCCTCTGGCAGGTATCCGTCGGCGGCGGAAGCGAGC
>JANLGX010000044.1 GCA_024654005.1 Gemmatimonadaceae bacterium
CACCGGTGCCGCGCGCGGCACCGATGAGCGCGAGCCATGCGGGATACGTGAAGAACAGAAACGCTACCACGCTCGCCGGAACGAAGCGCAGCGCGGACAGACTCGTGTACGTGCACACTGCCTGTATGAGACCGCCGATGGCGAACAGCCCGATCCCGGCGCGCCAGTGCGCGCGCACGGGCGCGTGCGCAATCACGAACAGCGCGAGCGCGGCGAAGAGAAAGCGCCAGAAGACGAGGTTCAGGATGCCCATCCCTTCGCGAACAGCGAAGATGGTCAGAATCGAGATCGATCCGAAGCTGACCGCGGACAGCAGCACGAGCAGCGTGGCTCTTGCCGTCGAGGCCGGGATGTGGGGGACGTGCGGCGTTTGCATCGCGACAAGCTAAACGGCGGACTCCGGCGTCCTTTGTGCAGCTTTACTCGGACGTGCGGCGCGTGTGCATGTTTTTGAGAAGACAGCGTCATAACAGGCACGGCCATAGCCAGCGCATGTCAATTTCACGCGGCACGCAGCACGCAGCACGCAGCACGCAGCGCAGTTCCCGATCACTCTTCCAGAAAGGAGCGTTTCTTCATGCTAGCCAGATTTTTCACCTCGTCGACCCTCATTTTGGTAGGCGTGGGGGCCTTTGTCGCGCCTATAGAAGGTCAGCAAGACGCCAGTAGAGCGCCAGAAAGACCATCTATCAGCGTTTCTGCGCAAGGAAGCACTCGAATAACGCCGGATCGGGCCACGGTCCAGATCGGCGTCCAGACTCAGGGGTCCACGGCCGCAGCCGCAAGCGCCGAGAACGCGCACGTCGCGCAGAGGGTCGTCGCGGCCGTGAAGGCCTTGGGGATCGGGGCAGAGCAGATCTCCACCGTGAATTACTCGGTTAATCCGGAGTACCGCGACATTGAGAATCGCCGACCGGAAGTCATCGGCTACATGGTCCACAACACAGTCGTGGTGGACGTGCGTCAGATTGAGCAGGTCGGCCGGGTCATCGACGCCTCGCTCGGAGCCGGCGCGAACATGATCAACTCCCTGAATTTCTACGCCTCCAACACCGAAGAAGCTCGGCGTGTGGCTCTCGCGGCAGCTGTGGAGAAGGCTCGAACCGAGGCGGAAGTAATCGCGCGCGCGGCCGGAGGGACGCTGGGGAGCCTGGCCAACGCGAGCGTGGGCGCCTACATGGTACCGATGGGCGGGGTTGTCAGGATGCGGGCAACCGCGGAGATGGCGGCACCTCCCCCCACACCGGTCGAGCCTGGGAGCGAGCTTCTAACGGTCCAGGTCAGCACGAGGTGGTACTTCCTGCCTGGCAGGTAACAGCAATGTTTCACGTGGAACGTCTATATCGGCGTTCCACGTGAAACAGAGCCACAAAACAGCTACAATCGGAGCGTCCCGCCTCTATATTGGCCCGCTGACTCCTACCAGGACGCCGTGGGCAGAATTATCGCAGTCGCGAACCAAAAAGGCGGGGTTGGAAAGACCACATCGGCCGTAAACCTCGCAGCCAGTCTGGCTGCCGCCGAGCATCGGACGTTGCTAATCGATGGCGATCCGCAGGCGAACGCCACGAGCGGGATCGGCGTCGAGCGCGCGGACATCGAAAGCACCCTGTACGAAGTCCTCCTGGGTGCGACATCCATTGCGAACGTCCGGCATCGAAGCGTTGCACTCAAGCACCTCGACGTCGTGCCCGCAACTCCCGACCTCGCCGGCGCGGAGGTCGAGCTCATCGATCGCCCTCGACGCGAGCAATCGCTGCGGATAGCGGTCGAAGAGGTGCGTGACGAGTACGACTTCATCCTCATCGACTGTCCGCCCGCCCTGGGACTTCTCACCGTCAACATGCTCGCAGCAGCCGACGGTTTGCTCATCCCGCTGCAGTGCGAGTACTACGCGCTCGAGGGGATCTCGCAGTTGCTGAACACCGTGCACCGGGTGCAACACGGCATCAACGAAGACCTCGCGATCGACGGCGTGATCCTCACCATGTACGACGCGCGGCTGAACCTCTCCCGGCAGGTAGCGACGGAGGCGCGCGAGTATTTCGGCGCGAAGGTCTTCCAGACCGTCATTCCGCGGAACGTCCGCCTCGCCGAAGCCCCGAGCTTCGGAAAGCCGATCATCCTGTACGACATCGCGTCCGCTGGTGCGCAGGCATACCTGGCCGCCGCCGAAGAGCTGGTAAAGCGGACCGAGCAGACTGACAAGCAGGACGCGAAGGTCGGACGCCAGCTGGAGGGTGCGAAACGTGGCGACTGAAAAGCCGGGGCGGCGGCTCGGCAGGGGACTCGACGCGCTCCTCGGATCCGCGTCCCGGGAGCAGTCCGCGCCCGACGGCTTGCGCAGGATCGCGATCTCCGACATTCAGCCGAACCCGTTGCAGCCACGCAAGGAATTCGCCCCACAGGAGCTGGCGGAGCTTCAGCAGAGTCTCAGCTCTCACGGGATGCTGCAGCCGGTGACAGTGCGAACGTCTCAGGCAGGCCGCGGGTACGAGCTGATCGCGGGCGAGCGACGGTTCCGTGCGGCCATCGCGCTCGGGTGGAAGGAAATTCCCGCGCTCGTCAAGGACGTGGACGATTCGACGCTCCTCGCGCTCGCGCTCATCGAGAATCTGCAGCGCGCCGATCTCAATCCCATCGAGGAGGCGGAAGGATACAAGCGCCTGACGGTGGATTTCGGAATGACACAGGCCCAGGTCGCGGAGCTCGTCGGCAAGAGTCGTCCGACCGTAGCCAATCTGCTGCGCCTGCTGGAACTGCCTCAGGCAGTCCGGGAAATGGTCCAATCAGGGCAGCTCACGGCAGGGCATGTGCGCGCGTTGCTGGCGCTCAAGGATGACTCCGAGATCCTCGCAGCGGCGCGCAACATCGTCGACAGGCAGCTCAACGTGCGCGACGTCGAGTCCACGGTCCGGACGGCCACGAAGCGTCCAAAAAGACAAAAACAGGGAACGCTGAATGCCGGCTCGGCGTTCACGAAAAGCGTCGAGGACAAGCTCCGGAAGCAGCTCCAGACGGACGTGAAAATCTCAGCCGACGACAAGGGCCGTGGGGAGCTGACGATCCGTTTCTACTCCCACGAAGATTTCGAGCGAATCCTGGAAGCGGTGGGAGTTCGTACCGAAGAGCTGTTGTAGCCGGATATTTCCACAAGGCTCGTAAGTGATTACTCCACAATGGCTTATACTGGCTCACTTCGCGTTAGCCCACAGCTTGTCCACAGCGATGTGGGATCGCGAAGCCCGTGCGCAAACAGATAGAAGTGCTCGCATCTTTGTGATATACCAGGCGAAGTGAGATGACCCGGGCAAAGCTCTCCGAGCTGGTTCGCTACCTCGATGATCTGCTTGAGACAGGGAGCACTCCGGACTACCCGAACGCGGTAAACGGACTACAGCTCGCTAACGGCGGCGCCGTGTCGAAGATCGCCGCCGCGGTGGATTTTTCGTCGCGGACGGTCGCCCATGCCGTGCGCGAGGGGGCGACACTCCTGCTGGTGCATCACGGCATGTTCTGGAGTGGGGTCGAGCCCATCAGAGGGACGGCCTACGAGCGGATGAGGCAGCTCATCGCGAGCGACCTGGCCGTGTACTCGTCGCACCTGCCGCTGGACCGGCACGGGCAGCTCGGGAACAACGTGCTGCTGGCTGCCGAGCTCGGGCTCGAGCCTTCGGCCGGGTTCGCCCGCTTTCAGACGATCGACATCGGCGTGCGCGGTGAAGCCGACGTCGACACCGCGGAGCTCGCGCTGCGCGCCGCTTTTTTTTCCGAGACGCACGGCGGGACGCTGCGCACCACGCCGATTGCGCCAGGACGTCGGACGCGCCGGTGGGCGATCTGCACGGGCGCGGGCGCATCGGCCGAGACGTTACGCGAAGCGGCCGAACAGGAGATCGACACGTTGATCGTCGGGGAAGGCGCGCACTGGACGGCGGTGAGCGCCGCCGATAGCGGGCTCGCGATTCTATACGCCGGTCACTACGCGACCGAGACGCTCGGTGTGCGCGCGGTCGCGGAGAAGGTGAGCGAAAAGTTTTCGATCCCCTGGACTTTCCTGCAACAACCTACGGGACTCTGATCGAGCGCCACGACTGAGGACTGAGGACGTTGCGGCCTCAGGACTAACAGCCATTCCGGATCGGCGATTGAGCGAGGACTGCGGAGAGGAGCACGAACAAAACATGTCCGCGGAGTCCTCGGTTGGCCCTCGATCAGGCGCGTGTACGATGATGGAGACAACGCCATGGCGATGTCGCGTCGAAGGTCCTCCTCATGATTCTGAATGGCTTACCCGAGTCCGTGGTTTTGGTAACGCCAGGCGGGTATGAGCAGAACCCATTACCGAGGACTATTCTTGCCCTCCGGCCGTTTACAGTGTACCTTGTTTTCACCTTGAAGCCAAGTTGGTAACACCTTTAGGGGTAGAGCCTGGTGGCCAACAAGATCCAACGCACGGTCTACCTATCGCCGACGATCTGGGCGCAAATAGACGACCTCATCAACTACTTCGGCGACAATCAGCACGATGTTCTTACGCATGTACTGAATGACTGGCTCTCGCGACACCAGACAGAGGTTACCGAGATGAAGCGTCGCGTCCGTTCATTGCGGCCAAAGATCGCCAAGATCATCCGTGAAGAAGGCAACGACGGCGTGAAACGCGGCGGGAAGCGTCATCGAAACTGAGCCGAATGACTACTGGAACTGAAGCCCGAGATTGCGCTGCAGCACCTTGCTTGCAATCGCGACAGCGTACTAGAGTCTCGCTCTTCACAGCCCAGAGATGTGGTTCTCGCTCTATCTTTCAGGTCTTTCCACGACTGGCCGGACACCAACCATGATCACGGCAAACGTCAAAACCGAGCTGATCGAATTGTTAGCGCGCCACGCCTACAAGGCGGGAGCAGTCTCGCTCTCTTCTGGTAAGCAGAGCGACTACTACGTCGACAGCAAGGTGGTGACGTACGGGCCCGAAGGTGCAATTCTCGTCGGCACTGCCGTATGGGATGCGATTCGAGACGAGAACGTCGCTGGTGTCGGTGGCCTTACACTTGGTGCGGACGCAATCGTTGTCGCGACCGTGATAGCCGCACATTACGCAGGCTACGATCTGCCAGGGTTTATCGTGAGGAAGGAGCCGAAGAAGCACGGCATGAAACGCATGATCGAAGGCGTCCTTCCGGAACCCGGCTCCCGAATTGCTATTGTCGACGACGTTGTAACCTCGGGCGGGTCTGTTTTTCAGTCCATAGACGAGGCCGAACGTGACGGATTGGAAGTGGCCATTGTCGTTCCGCTTGTCGATCGTGAAGAAGGCGCGAGAGAGAAGATCGAGAGTCGCGGAATCAAATTCACACCGATCTGCACTGCTCGGCAATTGCGGCGGATAGCGATAGGGCGATAAACTCCGCTTCGTGAATGAGCAAGAGTTCTTCGCAGATGTCCGCCAAGCAATAGCCGACAGCTTTAGCGCCGAGACTCTCAACGCTATCGCAGATCGCATCCGAGCGCGCCGGAGCATTGCGCCCTTCGCCAACGCCAGCGCGGTGCTGGTCTTATCTTACGCCTGCCGCAGCATTGCTGCCATTTGGGAGGGGCCGGTCTCGGATGGCGATTACGGAGCCATCCGCGCCCGCTTTGAGACGCTGTTTGTGCTTCTACTTGAGGCACTCGGTAATGGAGATCGTGCGCTGATTTCCAGTCGCGCTGACGATCTTGCCGCCGAACTCTTGGCCTGAGCGCTTGTAACATCGAATCGCTAGCACTACTCCTGAGGGCGCAAAGTCCTCAATCCGTAATCGAAGCTCGCTAGCAGCTGATTAGCAGAACCGCACGACGCTCGCCCACGATATTCGCCACTGCCTCCGGCCGACACGCTGCAGCAGGTGAACCCGCATGCCCTCGGTGCCCTCGACGCCGAGCACGAGGATGGGCCTGCGCTGTTGCCGTGACACTACCGCAACAAGAAGCTCCGTCACCGGGGTGGTGTCCGCGCGACCGGTGATGTCGCTGGAGAAAACCAACCGGTGCGCCTGTTCGTCAGCCATTCGCTCGCCAACGAGGAACAGCCGCTGCTCCCGTGGATCGGCCTCCGAGCGCGAGGTGCGAACGAGCTCGGCGGCGACGATCGAGATGCCGGCGGCCGGGAGCGCGTACGCGCGGCGAATCGCGAACGGTATTCCGCGCAAAGTGGAATCCGTGAGCGCGGTAACGTCGGGCACCAGGGAGTAGATGGTGCGGGTGAGACTTGCCGAGTCCTCGGATGGCATTCCAAGGAGAGTGTCGATTGCCACCGGCGTGACCGAGTCGCGCTCGACCGCCACGCGCCACGCGCCGGCCCCGGCTCGCTGCTTCACGCTCCTACCAGCGATCTCCACCGCGGGCCATGTGACACATGCTCCCGTGCCGGCTTCCGCATCCACCACGGTTAGCAGCGCCTCTCCGGCGTTGCCGCGCCGGCCAACCAGAATGACCGGTATCGAATCGCCCACCTTCACGGAAATCGAGCTGTCCGCGAAGCGTCTGTCACCGAGCTCCGGAACGATCAGCCGATAGGACTCCTCCGGCATGCTGAGACGCAGTGCCAACGCCCGTCCGAGTCCGGCGGGCCAGCCGGTCAGCTGAGCCACCGGCGGCGACGGGACGACCGCCGGCGGTAACGGCTCGGGTGGGCGCGGCTCCGGCTCGCGCTCCCCGCACCCGGTCAGAAGCGCCGCGGCGACTCCGGCGGTCAGAAACAGCGAGCGTGTATGCGGCACTGCCGATAATTTGTGCGCGGCCAACCCCGTGTCGAGTGAGAGCGATCTCCCAACCACATGCACAAGCCACATCCGCTTCCCGTAGAGACCAGCTCCGGTGACATGATCGCCGTTCGCGCGCCCGCGCGCGAACGCTGGAGCTGGATCCTCTACGACTTCGCAAACACGATCTTCTCGATGAACGTCGTGTCTCTGTTCTTCGTAGTGTGGCTGGTAAAGGACCTCGGCGCTTCCAACACCATCGCAATGATCGGATCGGTGATCGCGTCGGTCCTGGTCGCGGTCTCGATTCCGGTGTTCGGGGCCATCTCCGATGCGAGGCAGCGCCGCAAGCCGTGGGTAGTCTGGTTCACGCTGGCGGCCGTGGCCGCGACGGCCATGATCGGCATCCTCAGTCAGACGATCGTGCCGCTCTCGGGGGAGAGCGTGATCGGCGGACTGCCACCCGGCTCCGCCGCGGCAAGCATCTCCGGGTCCGCGCTGGCCGTGATCATCATCGCCTTCATCGTCGCCAACTACGCGTACCAGGGCGCGCTGCCGTTCTACAACGCGATGATGCCGGAGCTCGCGCCTGCCAGCGAGTGGGGTCGCTTGTCCGGAATGGGTACGGCGATCGGTTACGTGGGATCGATCACCGGCGTGCTCATCGGCACCGCTTTCTACACCGGCTCGATCCCGCTGCTCGGCGCCGTGCCCGAAGCGCTGATGAGCGACATCCGCGCGATCGTGCCGTTCACGGAACACGGCGGGCGGGTTTCGACTTTCGTTCCGACCGCGATCCTCTTTCTGCTCTTCTCTCTGCCGCTCTTCTTCTTCTGCCGCGACCATCGGCCCGCGGTAGAGAAGCGAGCCATCGAGTGGAAGCGGGCGTTCCAGGACGTGATCGCGACGTTCCGCGAGTCGCGCAAGTATCCGGGAGCCACGCGCTTTATCGTCACGTCGTTCCTGTACCAAGACGCGATGGGGACGATCATCGGCGTGATGGCGCTGTACGCCGTGGAAGCGATGGGATTCTCCGAAGGCAGCGAGGCGATCCTGTTCGTGGTGCTCACGGTCCCGGCGGTAATCGGCAGCTACTTCTGGGGAATGCTCGCCGACCGCATCGGGCCCAAGCGGACGCTCGTCACCGTGATCACGTCGTGGATCGTTCTGTTGACCGCGATGATCCTCGCGCCGACGCAGACTTCGTTCTGGATCGTCGGTGTCGGCATCGGCCTGGTGTACGGCGGGGTCGCCGCGACCGAACGCCCGCTCATGCTGACGCTGATTCCGGAGCGCGATGCGGGCCGGTTTTTCGGGCTGATGGTGTTATCCGCGCGCGCCGCCGCCATTGCCGGCCCGATGGTCTGGGCGGTGACAGTCGACGGGCTCATGCCGTCGATGGGCAAGGGCTTCGCTTACCGCGCGGGCGTCGTCACGGTCGGGCTGGGGATGGTGCTGGCGCTGTGGGTGATGCGGCGGGTGCCAGACCGCAGGGCATATTCGGACCAGGCATACCAAGCCGCAGGAGACGAATGACAAAGACCTGGATGCGCGTTCCGTTCTGCTTCATGTCGGTTGCCGCGCTCGCGCTGACAAGCGATGCGTCGGCGCAGCAGACGCCACCACCGCCGGTTTGTACAGCCGAAGAATTCCGCCGGTTCGATTTCTGGGCTGGCGAGTGGGTCGTCACCAACGCGAAGGGCGACACGGTCGGCACCAGCCGGATCACTTTGGTCTCCCGGGGATGCGCCGTGCTCGAGGAGTGGCGGGATCGGAGCGGCGGGAGCGGTACGAGCCTCAACTTCTGGGAGCCGGCACGCGCCGCTGGAATCAGCTGTGGGTCGGCGGCGGCGGCGCGATTCTGCGGCTCGAGGGGGACTACCACGACGGCGCAATGGAGCTGACCGGGAGCGCTGCGCGCCAAACTCCCAACGGCGCGGTACTGGATCGAATTCGTTGGACAAATACAGTCGACGGATCGGTCGAGCAGCTCTGGCTTCTCTCCGCAGACAGCGGGAAGACGTGGCGCGAGTCCTTTCGCGGGATCTACCGCAAAAAGTCATGGGACTGACATGCGCGCATTGGCGATCGTCGCTTTTTCCTCCTAGGCTCCGGCGCTCACGCACAGAGACGGAATTAGCCCAGGCCGATACTTGTTTTGAAATCTGCCATAATCCCTTCCGGGAAGAGTTGCGGAAAAAGATACTGGAGCGCGTGATTCGGCAGACCTATCCGCAGCGAACCCTTGGGAGATTCAGACTTAAGCAGACCCTCATCCAGGAGCCCCTTCACGACTTGGCCACTGATTGTACGCCCCAATCCAGTCATCCGAGGTGCTTCGCCTCGCTGTATTTCTCCTCGTATCAATACTTCACGTAAGATCAGCCCTGCTTCTTCTCGAATTGGTGCAGATCCTCTGAAGGGGCCAGGCGCTGCGTTTTCTGCACGAAGCTTAGCGTACCGAACGCACCTTTCTCCGAGGTACTCCAAATCGAGAAGCTCACGCATGTAAGCGACTTGATCAAGGCACGTATCTAGGAAAAACTCGCAGAATTCAAGGAGTGCAGCACTCGATAGGGCGCCGCGTCCGTCGTAATCGTTTCGCCGCTCTGAGTCTGCGACGGCCAAGTACGACATGTAATCGGCTCGTCTTCGCGCTAGTCCTCTGGATATCGACCAAAGCCCGCAGCTCCCGAGACCGACACGACGGGCGTACGCTGAGCTAAAAAGTCGAATAACTCGCCCGTTCCCATCTGAGAAGGGATGAATCCACATGAGGCGATGATGACTTGCGCCGAATGCGACAATTGTTCGGACACTCTGAGTCCCGTCCAGCCGGTACGTCTCTTCGAAACGATTTAGGAAGGCGGGCACGTCTTCAAACGGAGGCGGGTAATGCGTTCCAACCCGTACATCATGGTGCCGAAAGTCGCCAGGAATTACCGGTTCACGCCTATTGGTGTTTGGATCAGCAACAAAGCGAAGCTCATTAGGCACTCGCTCATAAAACTGGCGGTGAACCCACCGAATAAAGGCTGCGTCACAGATTCGGATCGCACGATCTTCATCCAAGCGCTGGTTGACAAGCGTCTCGACTTCGATGTGAGCTCTCGCCTCTCTTTGCAGCGTCCTAATTGTCGGATCTTCGGCAAGCTCGTTTCGCATCGCACGTTCGATGTCCGCCGGATGTGTGGTATGTCCCTCAATGCGGTTTGAGTAGTAGCAATTCGTGACGCGGAGCAACTCCGCAACAGTGCGGCTCGTTTCCGTGGGAAGTGTTCCGCCTAGCGCAGATGCTCCGGCCAATAATCGGAGGGCGAGGTCCTCAAGCGGAGCAATATCCGGAAGCATTGGCTCCATTGCGGATTTATGCATCGAGACCTCATTTTGGGCACCTTGAGACTACCAATTGTAGTAGTCAATGTGGCATTCTTTCTGGTAATTGTCAAGTAATCCTAACTCCAAGAACCACATGGTACTACACATGTAGTTATCCCGTATACGATGCTCAGACTGGTAATCTTTATGGTAATATTAGTGGTGATCTGGCCAAGGCTTGATTTCAGTGGCTACTCCTTGGTCTCCATCCAGTTCTTCCCAACGCCTATATCCACGACAAGAGGAACTGAAAGCTTCGCGGCGTGCTCCATCTCCTGCTTCACCAGCGTCTGCGCAACGCCGAGCTCGTCGTCGGGAACCTCGAACACCAGCTCGTCGTGCACCTGGAGCAGCATCCGCGTCCGCAGCCCGCGCTCGCCGAGCAGCTTGTGAATGTGAATCATCGCGAGCTTGATCAGATCGGCGGCCGAGCCCTGGATCGGTGAGTTCGCCGCGGTCCGCTCACCGAACGCGCGGATGTTGAAGTTCCGGTCGCGCAGCTCCGGGATGTAGCGCCGCCGCCCGAAGAGTGTCTGCACGTAGCCGTGCTCCCGCGCGAACTCCACCATCGAGTCGAGGTACGCGCGGATCCCCTGGAACCGCTCGAAGTACTTCGCGATGAATTCCTTCGCCTCGGTGTGCTCGATGTGCAGCTGCCGCGACAGCGCCTGCGGGCCCTGCCCGTAGATCGTGGCGAAGTTGATCGTCTTGGCCCGCGCGCGCATCTCGGGCGTCACGTCCGCCACGGGCACGTCGAAGATGATCGACGCAGTCTGCCGGTGGATGTCGCCGCCCGCATGAAAAGCGTGGACGAATGCGGGATCGTTCGACAGGTGCGCGAGCAGCCGCAGCTCGATCTGCGAGTAGTCCGCGGCGACCAGAGTCCAGCCCTTCTCCGGGACAAAACCGCGCCTGATCTCCCGGCCCAGCTCCCGCCGGATCGGAATGTTCTGCAGGTTCGGATCGCTCGACGACAATCTCCCGGTCGCGGCCACTGTCTGATTGAACGACGTGTGTAGCCGCCCCGTCTGTGGATTCACCAGCTCGGGCAGGGTGTCCAGATAGGTGTTCTCGAGCTTCGACAGCTCGCGGTATTCCAGCAGCAGGACGGGAAGCGTATGTCCCGCTTCGGCCAGCTCCTGCAACACGCTCGCGTCGGTGGACGGCCCGGTCGACGTCTTCTTCAGCACCGGCAGTCCGAGCTTGACGAACAGGATCTCACGCAACTGCAGGTTCGAGGCGATGTTGAACTCGGTGCCGGCGGTCTCGTAGATCTTCTGCTCGACCGCCTTGCGCTCGCGCTCGAAGCGGACCTTGAGCGACTTGAACCAGTCGTCGTCGATCGCGACGCCCGTCCACTCCATCTCGGCGAGCACGTTCACCAGCGGCATCTCGACGTCGCGCAGCAGATCCTTGAGCGCGAACTTCTCGAGCTGCGGCTCGAAGACGCCGCGGAGCCGGAGGGTGATGTCCGCGTCTTCGCAGGAGTAATCGCGCGCCGCCTCGACCGGGCATTCGTCGAAGCGCAGCGCGTCCTTTCCCTTCCCGCACAGGTCCTCGTACGACGTCATGGTGTGCTGCAGGAACTCCAGCGCGAGCACGTCGAGCCCGTGCGAGCGGCGGCCGGGATCGAGCACGTAACTGGCGAGCATCGTGTCGAACTCGAGACCGCGGAGATTCACGCCCGCCTTTCTCAGCGCCAGCAGATCGAACTTCGCGTTCTGCGCGCTCTTGCTGACGGCGGCGTCCTCCAGCAGCTCCCGCAGCGGCGCCATCTCCGGCGAATCGAGCGGCGGAAGATTGTTCACCGGCTGCGTCGCCCCTCCGCCGAGCAGCCGCGACGCGATGCTCTCGATCTTCTTCACTACTCGCCTCTTCGGGCGCGCGCGCGTCGCTTCGTCTCCGCCCTGCACGGCGCCCCGGTCCTCCGGGGCGTCGGTCGCCGAGCGATCGCCGGAGACGTCCATCAGAAAATCCGTCTGCTCCGCCGCGTGCTGCCGGTGCCGCAGGGGAAAGTAGTACGCCTCACCCGGCGCGATCGCGAGTGAGATCCCGATGAGCTTCGACCGCAGCGGATCGATCTTGGGCGGATCACCCACCGCGATAACGGTTTCCGTGTCGAGCGCGAACGAGCCGGCCGCGCGCGCCTTCGCCACGACCGCCTTCATCTGGTCGATGGTCTCGACGGTCTCGTACCGCCGCTCGAGTCCCGGCTCGGGAGCGCGCTTCGCCGGAGCCGCTTCCTTCGCCAGCGAGTGGAACTCCAGCTCGACGAACAAGTCCCGCAGCCGGTCGCGGTCCGGCTCGCGCAGCTTGAGCGCCTCGAGGTCGAGCGGGATCTCGAGGTCCTCGCGGATCGTCACCAGCTCCTTCGACAGCCGCGCGTTCGCCGCGTGCTCCTGCAGCGCCTCGCGCGGGCGCTTCTTGGTGATCTCGCCCGCGCGCGAGAGAATGTCTTCCAGCCCGCCAAAAGTGTTGACCAGCTCGCGCGCCGTCTTGTCGCCGATGCCGCGCACACCCGGAACGTTGTCCGACGAGTCGCCGACGAGCGCCAGATAGTCTGTCACGCGCTCGGGCGGCACGCCGAGCCGCTCGCTCGCGTTCTCGACTCCTACCCACTGCTCCTCGACGGCGGCGGAGCCGCCGCGTCCCGGATTGAGAATCCACACGCCCGGGCGCACGAGCTGCTGGAAATCCTTGTCACCGGAGACGACCACGACGCTCACGCCGCTCTCCGTTCCGCGGCGCGCCAGCGTGCCGATGACGTCGTCCGCCTCGTAGCCGTCCAGCGCGAGTATCGGGATCCGGTACGCGTCGAGCAACTGGCAAATGCGCATCATCCCGCTGTCGAAGTCCGCCTGGAGATCCTCGGCGAGCTTCTCGCGCGTCGCCTTGTACGCGGGATAGCGCTCGTGCCTGAACGAAAGGCCGGAGTCGTGAACCCAGCCGAGGTACTCGGGCTTCTGCGCGGTGACGAGCCGCTGCAGGAAGTTGCTGATCCCCCAGACGGCGGAAGTGTTCTCGCCCTTGCTGGTGGTGAGCGGTCTGGCCATCAGCGCGTAGAACGCGCGGTAGATCAGGGCGTAGCCGTCAACGAGGAAAAGCCGGGGCGGCTCCGGAAGCTGCATCGCTCCCAATATAGCCGCCCCGGTAGCCGGGTTTACTGCTGCGCCAGAAGCCTCGAGGCAAGGGCACGGAACTGACTCTCGCTCTCGGGGGTCAGCTCCCAGCGCCCGGCCTGCATCTCATCCGTGAAGATCAGCTGTGTCCGGTGGCGGCGGTACACCCAGATCTGCACCGGCACGCGCGACGCCGTGCCCAGTCGCCGATCGCGCACCGTCACCAGCTGCTCCGCGACTTCATCGGGCTCGCCCAGTGAGACGTAGACCATCCCCCTGTCGGACAACCATCCAATGACGCCTTCCGTGCGAAAGCGGTCGTTCGCCGTCTGGATCCTGCCGAAGTAATCACGCAATCCTTCGTGGGCCGGGCTGACAGGATCCGGATCGGTCGCGCGGAGAAAATCGATCCACAGCTGCGCGCGCTGCTCGGGCGGCGCGTTTCGAAGAGCGACCAGGCGCGACGGCGAGGCGAAGAAGCGCAGGTACGTCAGCATGTCCTCGAACGGCGCGACCGGCAGCTCGTCGCCGAAGCTCACGAAGATCGGCGTCGCGCTGCTGTCCCGCGTGTCCAGCCGCATGAACGAGACGTGGCCGACTCCGACGCCGAGCCGCGCGACCGGGATCGCTACGACCCCGCTCAGCAAGCCGCCGCGGCGCCCAAGGTTGGAGGTGTCCGCCCACAACATCGTACCGGATTCGTTGCGCACGCTGATGCGGATCGGAATCACGGTGGCGTCGCCGTAGGCCTCGAGATAGACGACGACACTCGAGTCGCGACCGAAGACAGCCGTCGACCGCGGGCTCGGGAGCGCGCTCGGCAGCGAATCCAGCCGCTGTCTCGCCTGGACCTGATAGACCGCGAGCGGGGACGACACCGATCCGGAGCCGAGCCGCGGGACAGAGACTCCGAGAGTGTCGGCCGATGTGCGCGTGCTGCCCACGTCGCGCACGATGAATCCAAACGTGTAGGCACCCGGCGGAACGCGCAGGTACCGCTGGAAGATCACGCTCTCGTCGGTCCGGGTCGTCTCGCGGAAGCTTCCGACGCGCACTATCTCGGACGCGTCCATCCGCTGCACTTCGCCGCCCCCCTGGTTGAGCCGGAGCTGCACCGCGTACTGCGCGCGGTAGATGTCGCCCTCGCGAGCGAATGTCAGCGACCGGGTCGGAATGGAGACCGACACGAGAGCGATCGTCGTGTCGGGGCTCGGCGAGGCAAAGAACGAGACTTTTCCGACGAAGGACACGGGCGTGTGGGCCGAAGCGAGCCCCATGGCCCGGTAGTACCGCGTCGCATCGGTCAGCGCCCCGTCCGTCGGCAGCACCTCGAGCGTGCGAGCCGTCGTCAGCCCAGGGTTCGACCGGCCGCAGCCGGTAAAGGCGGCGGCAAGGGCCGCCAGGAGCAGGGGCCGGAAGAGTCCTGTAATGGTCGTCATCGATGAAATCCTCGGGCGAAGCTCGGGCCGGCTCGCTGGAGTCTAACGCCGGACACGCTAATTGCTTGCCACGTTTTGGGGGCCGGATTAGCTTCGCGCCGTGGCCCGCCCCTCTTTGGTCGGAACGGCATTAGCCGGTTACACCCTCCAGCAGGAAGTGGGGGAAGGTGGAACGTCCGCCGTTTACCGCGCCCAGCACGCCACGCACGGTCACGTGGCACTGAAGGTTCTCCGGGAGAAGCTGCGGCAGGACAAGACCGCGATCGCGCGCTTTCTCCGCGAGGCGAAGTACGGCGCGCGCGTACAGCATCCGAACGTGGTGCGCACGATCGAGATAGGCCAGGCGGATACGGGCGAGCATTTCATGGCCATCGAGTGGGCACCGGGTGAGATCCTGGACCGTTACGCGCGGCGGGCCGCCCCGCTCAGTCCGGACGAAGCCTCCAACATCATACGCCAGATCGCCGCGGCCGTTCAGGCGGCGCACGAAGCGGGCGTCGTGCACAGAGACCTCAAGCCGGAGAACGTCATGTACGACGTCGCCGAGCGCAAGGTCAAGCTGCTGGACTTCGGGATCGCGACCGACACGGACATGTCGCCGGACGAGCGCCTGACGCGCGCGGGGTTTTTCGTCGGGACGCTCATGTACGTGGCGCCCGAGGCGCTGTCCGGCGAGCTGGTCGGGCCCGCGGCGGATCAGTACAGCCTGGCGACGATCGCGTATCTGCTGCTTACGGGCAGCCTGCCGTACACCGCGCGGGGCCCGCGCGAGATGTTCACGCAGCTGCTGACACAGCCGCCGAAGCCGCTCAACCAGGCGCGCGAAGGCTGCCAGTACCACCCGCTGGTCGAAGAGGTGGTCATGCGCGGCCTGGCCCGCCAGCCGCACGCCCGGTACCCGAGCGTGACCGCGTTCGCGGACGCGCTGGCCGAGGCGCTGTTGCTGCCCGTGCCGAAGGAAGGGCTGCTGGCGAAGGTGAAGGGGATATTCAAGTGACTGGTGATTAGTGATTGGTGATTAGTGATTAGTGACCGCGCCGTTGTCGCTGTTCCGAAGTCACCAACAACTAACTACTAATCACTAATCACTGCCGTTCAGCGGCAGCCACAACGTAAAGGTCGCCCCCTTC
The DNA here is from genome assembly GCA_024654005.1 of Gemmatimonadaceae bacterium. Lineage (GTDB taxonomy): Bacteria > Gemmatimonadota > Gemmatimonadetes > Gemmatimonadales > Gemmatimonadaceae > JACDCY01. The sequence goes on from JANLGX010000044.1 coordinate 15,810, forward strand.
CCCGGCTCGCTCTCCAGAGTCACGTCACCGCCCATGGCGTCCGCCAGGCGGCGCGAGATGGGGAGGCCGAGCCCCGTGCCGCGCCGCTCGGAGTGCGTGCGCGGGCCCGCGTCGATCTGCTCGAACTCCTCGAAGATCCGCTGCTGATCCACGAGCGGAATTCCCGGACCGGTATCGGTCACCGCGATGCAGAGCCAGCGCTTCGCCGTGCTTTGGCGCGATCTCGGCGAATCGGGCTCGTCGCTGACGGCCGCGCGAATCGCGATGACGCCCGAGTCGGTGTACTTGCACGCGTTGCCGATCAGGTTGATGAGGATCTGGCGAAGGTGCGTCGGATCCGCGCGGACCGTCGGCAGCGCGGCGCCGAGGGTCAGCGATATCGCCAGCCCCTTCTCGCTGGCGAGCGATTCCATCTCGGTCGTCACGTCGAGGAGAAATGGCCGCAGCATGATCGTCTCCGGCTGCACGTCCAGCTTGCCGGCCGCGATCTTCGCGAGATCCAGCACCTGATCGACCAGGATCCGGAGATGGTTCGCCGATGCCTCGATCCGCTCGACCGGCACGCTCTGCCGGGGAGTCAGCTCGCCATACACCCCTTCGCGCAGCAGATCGATGAATCCCACGATCGCGTTGAGCGGAGTCCGAAGCTCGTGCGAGAGGTTGGCGAGGAACTCGCTTTTCATCCTGTTCGAGCGGATCAGCTCCGACGACAGTCGCTCCAGCTCGCGCGACCGCTCGGCATTGCTGGCAGCCTGGCGCCGCTCGCGGCGGATGGCGATCGCCATGAAAAACACCGCGATCGCGCCGAGCACCGGCAGCGCGATGTGCAGGAACCAGTCGAGCGAGTGGGGGAAGAGTTCGGCTGGGAGGTTCATTGACGGACGGAGCGGTCTCCGGTATGCTGACGCCCATGCCCACTGACGAGCGACTCGTCGCACTGCTCGCCGAAAAGTCGGTGCTGTTCGGAGAATTTACACTTGCATCCGGCCGGCGCTCCGACTTCTACATCGACGCGCGGCTGTCGACGATGAGCCCCGAAGGACTGCGTCTCATCGGCGAGGCGGGACGCGGCGCGCTCGAGCGCGCGGGCTGGAACGTGGACTCGGTCGGCGGGCTCACGATGGGTGCGGACCCGATCGCGTATGCCAGCGCGGAGTCGGCGAAGCCGTTGCGCGCGTTCGCCGTGCGCAAGGAAGCCAAGCTGCACGGCACCGGCAAGCGCGTCGAAGGTCCCTTCCGCGAAGGCGACGTCGTCGCGGTGATCGAGGACGTCGTCACCAGCGGAAGCTCGGCGCTGTCGGCGATCGACGCCGTCCGGCAGGAGGGCGGGACTGTCGCGGGGGTGCTCGCGCTGCTCGACAGGGAGGAAGGCGGCACGGAGAGGATCGAGGCGCGCGGCGTCCGGGTTATCGCATTGACCCGCGCATCCGACGTGTTGCGGGCAGCCCGCAGGCGCTGAGGCGGTTCCCCCCGGATAGGAGCTCACAATTCCCGACGCGTAAGCGAGGATACCAGCATGCACTTCGTTACCAAGCGCCGCGCAGCTCTCGTCGCAACTCTGTTCGTTGCGCTCGGGATCACCGCGTGCGGAAAGAAAGACGCCGAGCCCGCCGACACGGCAACGGTGACGGTGCCACCCGTTTCGTCGCCGCTGCGCGTCACCGATATTCAGCTCGGAAATGGCGTGGGATCGGACAAGCGGATCGTCGAACCGACGTCCACCTTCGGAACGCGCGACACGATCTACGTCTCCGTGACCACTGACGGCGCGGCCAGCGACGCGCGCCTCACGGCGACGTGGATGTACGGCGACCAGGGAGTCAGCGAAGCCGACGAGATGCTGACGTCGTCCGGCGGCGTCAACGTCAGCGAGTTCCACATCTCGAAGGAAACTCCCTGGCCCACGGGCTCCTACCGGGTCGACGTGAAGCTGGACGGCCAGACAGTAGGAACCCGGGAGTTCCGGATTCAATAGCCGGCGCTCAGCTCGCTGCCTGGTACCGCGGCCTGAAGTTGCGCGGGTCGCGGATCCAGGGCGGGCGCACCGCCACCGGTGAGAACGTCCGCAGCACCTCGCGATAGGGGAGGATCAGCTCCTCGCGGAAGAAGATCGCCATCTTCCCGGCGTCGAACGACTTCCGGAACTGCACGGGCGACATGTTCATCACCGTGCGCACGTGCCGGCCGAAGCTCTGCGGCGAGGAGTACTCGAGATGGTTGGCCACGTTCGCGACCGAGAAGCCCGCGTTCTCGAACAGCTTCGCCGCGCGAATGAGCCGCGCCAGCGACAGATACCGCTTGGGTGCCGGAAGGTGCGCGCGGAAGAACCTGCTGAGCAGCGTGCTCGGCAGCACGCCCAGCTCGGTAGCCAGCTGACGTACGGCGAGCACTCTCGGCGACGCGGAGAACAGCAGCTCGAAGAAGCGCCAGCAGTCCCGCGAGGCGCCGGCGAGGTCGAGCGCTAGCTGCGCCAGGACGTCGCGCTCCAGGTCGCTCGAGCGCTCGGCCATCAGAATGTCGCGCAGCTCGCTCCAGCCGCGCGGCGCGCGCGCGTCCACGAGCGTGCGCACTCCGAGGTGGCCGAGCGAGAGGGTCGCGAGCGGAGTCTGGTCGTCGGTGGAGGTGAGCAGTGCGATCGCCGGCACCTGCGGAAACTCGCGGACGATCGTGGCGATCCTCGTGGTGGGGAGGATGCCGTAGCGCGCCACCGAGAACACGACCGCGCCGGCACGCCGCTCGCGCACGTCCTTGAGCACGTCGTCGAGTGAATCGCGGTGCAGGAGCTGGTAGAGTCCGCGGCTGGCGGCGTCGACGCGCGCGCGCTCGGCGGGATTGAGCATCGTGGAAACGGCGAGACCGGCCGGCGGCTGACTGGCGAGCTTCTGCATGGCGCTCTCCTGATCGAGGTTGCGCCAATGGTAGAAACGCCCGGTCAGACCTTCGTCAACGTTGCGTGCGGCAGAAGCGCCATGCGCGCGCGGAGGCGTTCGGTTGCGTCACTTTTTCGCCCTTTTGGGTTATATTTCAGGGTGAGGTCGTGCTGTTGACTGGACGGTCGCGATCTGGTCCCTGACTCAAACCAGATCGAGGAAAGTCCGGGCTCCGGTGGACAAGTCGCCAGGTAACTCCTGGGCGGATCGCAAGGTCCGACGGACAGTGCCACAGAAAACAACCGCCTTCGGGAAACCGAAGGTAAGGGTGAAAAGGTGGGGTAAGAGCCCACCGCATTCGTGGCGACACGGATGGCTAGGTAAACCCCGACTGGAGCAAGGCCAAATAGGCGGCGAGGGTGTCCACCCCGACAAAGCCGCGGGTAGGCCGCTAGAGGGTGCGGGTGACCGTACTCCGAGAGGAATGACCGTCCAGGCAGCTCGCTGCTGGACAGAACCCGGCTTATAGGTCAACAGCTCGTCCTCATTTTTCATTCTTCTCGTGCGCGTGCAACACGACAAGGGACTCCATTTCGGCGCTACGCGAGCAAACGAAGCTCGCTAAGACGCGCCTGCATGGAGTCCCTTGTCGTGTTGCCGCACTAGCTTCGATGCCAATGCAACGCTGTCATTCCTACACCGCGGTTGTCGGTCTGGGCTTGCTCGCCTCCCTTGGGTGCGCAGGAAGGACACCGGAACCCGGGGCTGGGGTCGAGCCAGAGCGCACGCGCCCGCTAGTCGTACGCGAGCAGCCACGGACACCGGCAATTACGCCGGTGCGCGTGAGCTTCGCGTACGCGGCCGGAATTGCGACGTACATCGTCACGACCGAGGCGACGATCGCCGAGATCGATTCGGTCGCGAGCGAGCCGCGCGCGTTTCGTGAGGTAGCGCGGGTGGATGTGGCAATCACGCCGGCGAACGGCGCGACTCTCGTTACGACAACCGGCTCCATCGAAGGGACCACTTCGGCCGCAATCATTCAGCCGTTCGTGGACACGCTCCGAGCAGCGAGCACGGACAGCGTTGTGGAGCCCACGCTGCCCATCTGCGGCCGCGACACGGTACCGCCAATGCACCTGGTCACCCTGCTTCCGCCTGTGCCTCCCGAGCTGCGTGAGGGAGCACGTTGGCAGCGCCGGCACGTCTACGGGATTTGTCAGGGACCGATTCCGATCCGCGTGGAGCGGACCGACAGCTACACCGTGACCGGTCGCGCACCACAGGTCGCGGGCGCCGGGGTCACGCTCACGCGGAGCAGCAGCTTCGCCTACGCGGGCTCGGGCGTGGAAGGCCAGCACAACGTGCGCGTCACGGGGTCGGGCTCGGGGCAAGCGACGCTAATCCTGGATGCTGCGGCCGGCCGGCTGCTCAGAGCTGAAGGCGAGATCAACTCCGAAATCGATATCACTGCTTCCGGCAGAACCCGACGGTTTTCCCAACGGATCGTTCGAACCGTGCAGGGTCAGTAGCCGCAGCTACTCCCCTCTGGCGATCTGGCTATCCGGCATCTCACCTCTTGGATTCCAGTGAGTGCTCCCAGCAGCTAGTCAACCAACCGAAGCGGCATGACCAAGCAGAGATACTTGGACGGATCGTCCCAGCCCTCCGGCTCGATCGTCGCAGCGCGCTCGGGCGCACGGAATGTCATCTTGACCTCGTCCGACGGCATGTAGCGCAGGATCTCCAGCAGGTAGCTGGCGTTGAATCCGATGTCGAGCGGATCGCCGGTGTAGCGCACCGGCAGCTCGTCCTGCGCTTCGCCCAGGTCGGGCGTCTGCACGCTGAACTTCACCATGCCGGCGTTGAACGCCATCTTGATCCGGTGCGTCTGGTCGGACGCCACGACTGACATGCGCTTGAGCGCGCTCACCAGCGACTGCTTGTCGCAGATGGCGTACTTGTCGTTGTCCTTCGGGATTACCTGGTCGTAGCTCGGATACGGACCTTCGATCAGACGCGTGTACACCGCGGTGAACGGCGACCGGAAGCCGATGTGGTTCTCGCCGCGGCCGATCTCCAGCTCCTCTTCGGCCGGGAAGAGGCGGCGGATCTGATCCAGCGCCTTCGGCGGGACGATGAGATCCGTGGCGCCGGCGTCCGCGGTCGCGCCGCTCGGCACCTCCATCCGCGCCAGCCGATGGCCGTTAGTCGCGACCATGCGCATGTACCCCGGCCGGAGCTCCCACAGCACGCCGTTGAGGATCGGCCGACTCTCCTCGGTGGACACGGCGAAGATCGTGTGGCCGATCAGCTTGTGGAGATCTCCCGACTTTACTCTCCAACTGTCGGAGAATTTTACACTGGGAAAAGTGGGAAACTCGTCGCGCGGAAGTCCGAGCAGCTTGAACTTCGACCGGCCGCACTCGAGTGTCGCGCGCTGTTCGCCGGATGTCGTGATTCTGACGGGCGAAGGTGGAAGCTCGCGCGCGATCTCCGCCAGCTTCTTCGCGGGGATAGTCGTCGCGCCCGAAGCTTCGACATCCGCCGGCACTTCCGTGCTCACCGCGATATCGAGATCGGTCCCGGACAAGCGGATCCCGCGATCGGTAGTCTCGATCAGGATGTTCGCCAGCACCGGAAGCGTCGTCTTGCTGGGGACGCTGGCGGCGACGGCGTTCAAAGCCTCCTGCAGTTTTTCTCGTGTGATCGTGAAGCGCATTGAGCCTCGGAACGATGAACCCACATCCAACAACTAGCTGTTACTTCTCTTCTTTATTAAATGAACAGTAGCAGTAGTAGGGAAAACTTCAGTGTTGATATGCGGTGTAAAGTACGGCTCCAGGAGAAGTTGAAGCAATGAATATCATGTGATGGTTCTGGTGAGAGTCAGCCGGTCAATGTTGATAGCTGTCCGCGGATGCGATCGGTGCGGGTTCTCACTGTATCATCTGTGCGAATTCGCTCCGCCGCTTTCCCCAAACTGTGGATAACGGTGGAGTGGTCCCGGCCGCCGAACGCCTGGCCTATTTCCACGAGCTGAGTGCCGAGTAAATCGCGCGCGAGCAGCATCGCGATCTGCCGCGGAACGGTCAGCGTCTTGGTCCGGCCTGCGGAGCGTAGCCCTTCCGGGGTCACCCCCCACTCTCTGGCCACCATACCCTGTATGGTCGCGATGGTAAGGTCCGACACCGCGCCGTTCTGACCGGCAGCGATCCGTTGCAGCTTGTCGCGCAGCGCCTCCCTGGCGAGCTCGATCGTCACGTCCCGGTGCTTGAGCGACGAGTACGCCAGGAGCTTGATGATCGACCCCTCGAGCTCCCGCACGCTCGACCTGATGTTCTCGGCGATGAACCGGATGACGTCGTCCGGGATCGTCATCTCCAGATGGTCGAGCCGCGCCTTCTGCTGGAGAATGGCGATCCGGTGCTCAAGGTCGGGAAGATCGATGTCCGCCACCATCCCCCACTGGAACCGGCTCACCAGCCTCGCTTCGAGACTCGGGATCTCCGGCGGCGGCCGGTCGCTCGTGAGAATGATCTGCCGGCCGGCCTCGTACAGGGCGTTGAAGGTGTTGAAGAACTCTTCCTGGGTCGACTCCTTCCCTTTCAGGAAATGAACATCGTCGACCAGGAGCAGGTCGGTCTCCCGATACCGGCGCCTGAAGTCCTGTGTCGTCCGGTTCTGGACGGAGGAGATGAAATCGTTGGTGAACTGCTCGGTGCCGACAAAAGTGATTCTGACTCCCGACTGCCGGCTCAGGATCTCGTGCGCGATCGCCTGCATGAGGTGCGTCTTACCGAGCCCCGTGGCGCCGTAGATGAAGAGCGGGTTGTATACCTTCCCCGGCGCCTGCGACACGGCGTGCGCGGCCGCGGCGGCGAGCTCGTTCGACTTTCCGATGACGAAGTGGCGGAACGTGTAGCGGTCGCTCAGGGGGGCTGAGCTCGGCGTCGTGGCGTTGGCCGATTCAGCGCTGCCCTTCTGCGGAGCGACGAAGAGGTCCATTTGCGCGCGCGAAAGGCGCTCGGGCATGACCTCGAACTCGACATGGATGGGATGGCCGAGCGCGACGGGGCCGTACTCGGCGAGGATCGTCGCGTGCTTCATCTCGTTCCAGTCAGCGGCGAGCTGATCGGGCGTTCCCATCACCAGCTTGTCGCCTTCGACTCGCAGCGGCTGCGCCGAGTCGAGCCACACTCTGACCGTCTGCTCAGGGAGGTCGTTTTTCGCCTGATTGAGCAGACGATTCCAGATTTCGGCGGCGGTTAATTCCATTTCTTTCTTGGGGGCACTACGGCAGGGAGAGCGAACCTATCTGTCCCCTGTGGAAAAGTCAAACCACTCCAAATGGCGTAGTGTGGTTTTCTTGCCGCAACCTCAGGCCCCGTTTAGTTTTACGGTTCGCAGCAGGATTATCGTTTGGAGAGATCATGGGAAAGCCGACATACCGTCCCAGAAATAAACGGCGCATCCGCAAGCACGGATTCCGCACGCGGATGGCGACGAAGTGGGGACGCGCAGTTTTGAGCCGCCGCCGGAAGAAGGGGCGGAAGATTCTGACAGTCAGACTGCCTTCGAAGTACGCTGGAGCGTAAAGGGTCCGGGTATCCGCGGCGGAAGCGGATCGCTACCGGAGCCGAGCTTCAGCGCGTAAGACAAACGGGGAGGCGATGGCGGACGGAGCATCTCGATGTCCGCGCCACTGCCTCCCCGTTGAGCTTTGCCAGGTCGGGGCTGGTCGTTCCGAAGCATGGCAAGACAGCGGCGGAGAGGAACAAGTTGAAGCGCAGATTGCGCGAGCTAGTTCGAACGAGGATCCTCGCACGTTCCGGAATTCGCGGAGTCGATCTGGTTATCCGCGCGCTTCCATCCGCGTACGCGGCATCGTTCGCCGAGCTCGAGCAGCAGGTGGCCGGGATCGCGCGGCGACTCTCGGCCAGCGAGTGATCGTGGGAAAGCTGCTGATCCTGCTCGTGCGCGGATATCAGGTCGGAATCTCGCCGCTGCTTCCGGCTTCGTGCCGCTATTATCCCACTTGCTCCGCGTATGCCGTCGAGGCGATCGAGCGGCACGGAGCGGCGCGGGGAAGCTGGCTGGCCCTGCGCCGGATCGCCCGGTGCCACCCTTTCCACGCCGGCGGATTCGATCCGGTGCCATGATTACGCTACAACTGTAACGAGTAACTGAATGGAAAAGCGCATGATCCTGGCGTTGGTGCTCACGGCTGCCATCGTGGGGCTAACGCCCCGACTCTTTCCGCCGGCGCCGGTGCCCGCGCGGCGTGCGGACAGCACCGCCGTCGCTCCGGTTGCCCGGGATACGCGCGCGGCCCAACCTGCGCAGCAACCGGCCCCAGTTCAACCTGCCCCTGCGACCGCCGCGCCCGGTATCGACTCCATGACCGCGGCGCCGGCCGCGCTCAGCGCGGACTCGACCGTGGTCGCCACCGACCTCGCCACGTACCGGTTCGTCGACGTCGGCGCCGCGCCCGTGTCGCTCGTCATCAACCGCTACGACAACCTCGCGCGGCGCGGCAGCCCGGTGGATCTCGGCGCGACGGGTTCCCCGCTGCTCCGGTACCGGCTGGTGGTGCCCGGCGACACCATGGATCTCTCGCGCGTGAAGTTCGGCCGTACTTCCACCGGCGTCCCCGGCCCGGGCAGTCCCCTGCAGTACTCGGCGACCGTGAACGGGCACGTCGTCACGATCGCCTATTCGTTTGCACCCGACAGCTACATGCTCGACGTCACGGGCCGCGTCGATTCGCCGGGCGGAGCGACGGGACCGCGTTTTCTGCTGGTGGACCTCCCGACGAGCTTCCCGGTCACCGAGGCCGACTCTGTCGGCGACAGGCGCTCACTGGCGTACGCTTTCAAGTCCGAGCGGGAATCGTCCAAGAGCGTGAGCTTCAGCAGTCTGGATCCGGGCGAGCGCCGGCTCGAGGCTGCGCCGCTCACGTGGGTGGCCGCGAAGAGCAAGTACTTCGTGGTGGGCGTGCTCACGCCCGAGGGCGACGGGCCCTTCAGCGAAGCGACGTTCACCGGCGGGCCGCGCACGTCGCGCGACGCGACGAACGCGATGGCGACGGTGGTGGAGCGCGTCGGCGACGAGGGGTTCTCCTTCGAGCTGTACGCCGGCCCGCAGGAATGGGACCGCATGCTCAAGGTCGGACGCGAGTTCGACAGCGTGAATCCGTACGGCTGGAAGTTCATGCAGGGGTTCGTGCAGCCGTTCGCGCGAATCGTCATGCGGATCCTGCTGTGGATGCACAACGTCCTGCAAATGAGCTACGGCTGGGTGCTCGTGATCTTCGGCGTCGTCGTACGACTGATCCTCTGGCCGCTCAACCAGAAGGCGATGAAGTCGAGCCTGCGCATGCAGCACATCCAGCCGAGGATGCAGGAGGTGCAGAAGAAGTACGCGGGCAACCGCGAGAAGCAGCAGGCGGAGATGATGAAGGTGTACAAGGAAGAAGGCGTCAGTCCGTTCAGCGCGGTGACGGGCTGCCTGCCGATGCTGCTGCCGATGCCCGTGCTGATCGCGCTCTTCTTCGTGTTTCAGAACACGATCGAGTTCCGCGGCGTGCCGTTCCTCTGGCTGACGGACATCTCCATCAAGGATCCGTACTACATCCTGCCGGTGCTGATGGGAGCGTCCATGTACCTGCTGTCGTGGATCGGACTGCGCAACGCGCCGCCGAACCCGCAGGCGAAGATGATGAGCTACATCTTCCCGTTCATGATGACGTTCTTCCTGATGAATCTCGCGGCGGGGTTGAACCTGTACTACGCGGTGCAGAACGTGGCCGCGCTGCCGCAGCAGTGGCTGATCGCGCGCGAGCGGCAGAAGATGACGGTGGCGAAGAGCGTGAAGAAATGAGAGAGACAGCTAGCAGCTAGCAGCTAACGGCAAGGTCACAATGCGAATCACGTACATCGGGCACGCGACACTGCTGATCGAGGTGCAGGGTCGCCGGATTCTGACCGACCCCAACTTCGACCCCGCGCTCGGCCGGTTCCTCGCGCGCGTGAGCGAGCCGGGGATAGCCCTGAACGCGCTGCCGAAGCTCGACGCCATCCTGGTCACGCACGCGCACGCGGACCACCTCTCGTTCAGATCGCTGGACCAGCTGCCGCGGGACATCCCGCTGTACGCCCCGCCCGCCGTGGCGAAATGGCTCGCGCGGCTGGGATACAAGCACGCGGTGCCGGTCGCGCCCGGAGAGACCGCGGAAGTGCACGGGCTCTCGATCCACGCGGAGCTGGCGACACACCAGGGGAGCCGGTACGGCGTGGACAGATGGCGCAAGGACACGAACATGTATCTGGTGGACACGGGCTCGAAATCGTGCTTCTTTGCGGGCGACACGGCGCTGACCGAAGACACCGCGATGCTGGTTCGGACACACTTGCACGCGCGCGGGCGCAGACTGGACGTCGCGCTTCTGCCGATCGGCTACGCGCCCTGGTGGAAGACGGGCTTCCGGAAGGGGCACCTCACCAGCGCCGATGCGCTCGACCTGTTCGGCCGCATGGACGCGCGCTACCTGATCCCGTATCACTGGGGAACGTTCGATCACGTCACCTCGAAGGCCTACGACGCCATAGACAGGTTCCGTCTCCTTCTGCCACAGCACCCGCGGGAAGGCGACGTGAGGATCCTGGAGCCGGCGGAGACCTTTGAGCTGGACTGACACGATCGTCGCGGTCGCGACGCCTCCGGGGCGGGGCGCGATCGCGGTGATCCGATTGAGCGGCGCGACTGCGGCCGACATCGCCGCCCGGCACGTTGCCCCGTGGCCGATCGAGCCGCGCACGGCCACGTTGTGCGAGCTGCGCGACGGACGAGGACAGCCGCTGGATCGGGCGATCGTGACGCTGTTCAGCGCTCCGAACTCGTATACGGGCGAGGATCTGGTGGAGATCTCCACGCACGGCGGCGATCTCACTCCCTCGCTGGTGGTCGAGCAGCTGGTCGCCTCCGGGGCACGGCCGGCGGAGCCCGGCGAGTTCACCCGGCGCGCGGTGCTGAACGGCAAGATGGACCTGCTGCAGGCCGAGGCGGTCGCCGATCTGATCGACGCATCCTCGCGGCCGATGCGCGACGCGGCGGTGCGGCAGCTAGACGGCGGTCTCTCCCGCCGGGTCCTGGAGCTGCGCGATCGGATGCTCGAGATCGAATCGCTGCTCGCGTACGACATCGACTTTCCGGAGGAGGACGAGGGGCCGGTGCCGCGGGAGCGCATCCTCCGCGCGGTGGACGCCGCCGCCGCGTCGCTCGATGGTCTGCTGGCGACGGTCCCGCGCGGCGAGCTGATCAGGTCGGGCGCGGTCGTCGTCATTGCCGGCGAGCCGAACGTGGGCAAGTCTTCGCTCTTCAACGCGCTGATCGGCCGCTCCCGCGCGATCGTGACGGACGTGCCGGGCACCACGCGCGACGCGATCGAGGCGTTGATAGACGGCGATCGCTGGCCGCTGCGGCTGATCGACACGGCCGGCATCCGCGACACGACCGACATCGTCGAGCGGCTCGGCGTGGAGCTGAGCCAGCGGCACATCCAGGGAGCGCACGTCGTGCTGGCGTGCGGCGATTCCGCAGCCTCGCTCGATCACGTGCTCCAGCGCGTGGGAGCGATCGCCCGAAGTCCCGCGGTGATCCCCACGAGAACCAAGAGCGACC
>JANLGX010000050.1 GCA_024654005.1 Gemmatimonadaceae bacterium
GGTCGCCCGCTACCCATTGCAGATTCGACCCGCCGCTGGAGCCGGGCAAAGTCTCCGGCGCTCTCCAGAGCTGCCGCGCGGTGCCCGACGCGGCGTCGGCCACCCACAAGGCCCACGCACTCGGCCGACGCTCGAGAATCGGCGCGGGCGCGCCTCCCGACGCGGCGCGGCGAACGAACACGATTCGCGCACCGTCCGCGGACCAGCGCGGCGATCCGTCGCGCGCGAGCGCGGGGGCGATCCACAGGATGGGCGTGCTGTCGTTGGTGAAAATGCCGACGAACGAGTGGTCGCCGCGGCTGGAGACGAACGCGAGCCGCGAGCCGTCCGGCGACCATTGGATTCCACCGTTGTCGCCGCGCGCGGACAGCAATCGCTTCGCCGCAACCGATCCGTCGATCGGCACCGTCCATATCTGGCTATCTCGCTCGAACGCTACGGTTTGCGAATTCGGCGAGATCGCCGGGTAGTCGCCGCCTTCCGTGAGAACACGCGGCTCCCCACCCGCGAAAGGCACCGCCAGCAGCTGCAGCTTTGCCGGCGTCGGCAACGACGACGGATTGACCGGAACGAGATCATCCCAGTTCGAGCCGTGCTCGCCACCGCGCACGAACACCACCCACTGTCCGTCCGCGGACAGCGTGACGCTCGTCAGCTCCTGCCCGTCGTCGCGGTCGTAGCTGGTCAACTTTCGCGCCGCGTAGTCCGGACCTTCCGCAACGTAGATGTTGCGCCGGCCCTGTTCGTTGATCGTCCACGCGACACGCGAACCGGTCGCGGCGGCGGTGAGGTTCTGCGGGAACGCGTACGAGCGTACGCTCTCGACCGTCAGCTCGGTTTGTGCACTCGCGTCCACCGAGAGCACAACCAGCGCGAGCGTCGTCCTTCTAAACATGCGCGTCATACTGACGCTGTGGCGCTTCGGCACTGGGCGCTTCCCCGGCATGGCGATACCTCGGTTGTGCTAGCGGCTAGAGACTGTTCCAGTACTCGGAGAAGAATCGCGCGGACCGTAACGCTGGAGATCTTCGGAGGCGGGCCACCAGCGGCGAAGCCGAGGCCTTCAGCTCGTCGACGCTGCTCGTCGGCTCCTGTACCCAGTCGCCCGGCTGACGAACATCGTAAACCAGATTCCCGCTCACCGCGAATCGCGCGGGGACCTTGATGCGCGCAATCGGCCTTTGGGGGCAGTATGGCTCACCGGAGTCGTACCGCTGGGCCTGTGTCGTCCGCACGAGAACGTTGCGCGAGAAGCGTCCCGGCTCGACCCCGGTATCGGGCGCGTTCCGCTCGATCATCGCGCCGCACGCTCCGCTGAGGTACACGATGTTCTGCTCGATCGTCGCGACAGGTCCGCCCGTCTCGGCGCCCCAGTACGCGATCCCCCACGTCAGGATGTCTTCCACCACGTTGTGCCGGATGACCGCGCGGGCGTCGCCGAACACTCCGATCCCCTTCCAGTACCGCGTGACGAGATTTCGCTCGACGATCGCATCAGCGTCCCACGTGAGTCCGATGCCAACGCCGCGCCCGCCGCCGACGCGTCCTCCGGCGGCCTTGTCCACGCCGTCGATCACGTTGTCGCGGATCTCCGCGCGAGCACCCCGGTACAGCGCTATCCCGTCCCACGAGTTCCGGCGGATCGAGCAGTTGCTGATGTGGATGTCGGACCGCTCGCGTCCCACGACGCCCGCGATTCCCACGATCACTTTCGCGACCGTCGCCGAATCGCCGATGTTGTCGCGGATCGAGCAGCTGTCGAGCGCTACGTGCCCGCGCCGCACCACCACGGCACCGCTCGTCGCGCGACCATCAGTGTCACGCGTGCCGCCGGTAATCGTCACGCCCCGGAGCGAGCAGCTGTCGCAACCGTCGAACAAGATCCCGTAGCCGGCGTTCGTGTAAATGATCACGCTGTCGGCCGACGATCCGACCAGCTCGATGTGGCGGCCGCGGAGCAGCAGGCCGTAGTTCGCCGGTACCGGCGTGTCCGCGCTCTCGCAGTTGCCGCAGGTCGAGTCGGTGAACGTGGTGGGCGCGAGATAGTAATGGCCCGCAGCCAGGACGAACCGGGTCGGACCGGTCGAGCGCGCGACGGCTCGCTGGAGATTGCCGGGCGTCGCCTGCACCGAAACGACGCTTCCCAGCGCCGCATCCGGAGAAACCTGTACAGGGGCGCCCACTACGCTGGTGCCGGCAGTAGCGCAGCCGGAAACAAGGCAGGCCGCGCAGAGCCGCAAAGTGCCCTTCGCCACGGTCGGAATCATTACGCTCTCACGAGCTTTCTGTAAGCCACGCGGTGCGGCTGATCGGCATCCACGCCCTTGCGCCGCTTGAAGTCCTCGCGATACGCCTGGTAGTTCCCCTCGAACCACACGGCCTCGCTGTTCCCCTCGAACGCGAGAATGTGCGTCGCGATCCTGTCGAGAAACCAGCGGTCGTGCGAGATCACCACGGCGCAGCCGGCAAAGTCCACCAGCGCGTCCTCGAGCGCGCGCAGCGTGTCCACGTCGAGATCGTTGGTCGGCTCGTCCAGCAGCAGCAGGTTGCCGCCGCTCTTCAGCAGCTTGGCGAGGTGCAGCCGGTTGCGCTCGCCGCCCGAGAGCTTCTCGACCTTCTTCTGCTGGTCGGTTCCGCGAAAGCCGAACGACGCGAGATACGCACGCGCGTTGATCTCGCGCTTGCCCACGACGATGAGGTCGTTCCCGCCGCTCACCTCGTCGTACACGGTCTTCTTCGCGCCCAGCTCGCGCGACTGATCCACGTACGCGGTCACCACCGTTTCGCCCACCGTGAGCGAGCCCGCGTCGGGCGTCTCCTGTCCGACGATGATCCGGAACAGCGTCGTCTTCCCGGCGCCGTTCGGCCCGATGACTCCGACGATCCCGCCGCGCGGCAGCGAGAACGCCAGTCCGTCGAACAGGAGCTTGTCGCCGTACGCCTTTCTGAGGTCGTCCGCGATCACGACGTCGTTGCCCAGGCGCGGCGGAGGCGGGATCACGATCTCGTGCTGGTACAGCTTCTCCCCCTGCGACTCCTTCTCCAGCTCCTCGAACTTCTGCACGCGCGCCTTGCTCTTGGCCTGCCGCGCGCGCGGCGCCATGCGCACCCACTCCAGCTCGCGCTCCAAAGTTCGTTGCCGCGCCGACGCCTGCTTCTCCTCGGTCGCGAGCCGCGTGCGCTTCTGCTCCAGCCAGCTCGTGTAGTTCCCCTCGTACGGAATTCCCGCCCCACGATCCAGCTCGAGGATCCACTTGGCGACGTTGTCCAGGAAGTACCGGTCGTGCGTCACCGCCACGATCGTCCCCGGAAACTCCGCGAGATGCCGCTCCAGCCACGCGACCGACTCGGCGTCGAGATGGTTCGTCGGCTCGTCGAGCAGCAGCAGGTCCGGCTGCTCCAGCAGCACGCGGCACAGCGCCACGCGCCGTTTCTCACCGCCGGAGAGCTGCTTCACGTCCGCGTCGGCGGGCGGAAGGCGGAGCGCATCCATCGCGATCTCGATCTTACGGTCCATCTCCCACGCGCCCTTCGCCTCGATCGCATCCTGCACCCGCGCCTGCTCGTCCAGCAGCTTCTGCATCTGGTCGTCGTCCATCGGCTGGGCGAAGCGCGCGGAGATGTCCTCGAATCGCTTGAGGAGATCCCGGACTTCCGCGATTCCTTCCTCGACGTTCTCGCGGACGTTCTTCGTCTCGTCGAGCCGCGGCTCCTGCGGCAGAAACCCCACGCGCATCCCGTCGGCGATCCACGCCTCGCCCTGATAGTCGTGATCCTCGCCCGCCATGATCCGCAGCAGCGACGACTTGCCCGCGCCGTTGGCGCCGAGCACGCCGATCTTCGCGCCGTGATAGAACGAGAGCCAGATCCCGCGCAGGATCTCCCGCGACGGCGGGACGACCTTGCGCAGATCCTTCATGACGTAGATGAATTGTGGAGGAGCCATGGAACTGAAGTTACTAGTTACTAGTTACTAGTTACTAGTAACTGCAACAACCAATGCACAGCATGTCGCCAAACGTCACGGAGTCATACAAACGGGTAGAAGCGCGCGACCGAACGAGGTGGCGCGCATGGCTGGAGAAGAACCACGCGCGCTCGCCTGGAATCTGGCTCGTCTTCTACAAGAAGACGTCCGGCAAACCCACCGTGCGCTACGACGAAGCCGTCGAGGAGGCGCTGTGCTACGGCTGGATCGACAGCCTGATGAAGCCGGTCGACGAGCAGAGGTATCGGCAGCTGTTCACGCCGCGCAAGCGGAAGAGCAGGTGGTCGAAGCCGAACAAGGAGCGCGTTGCCTGCATGATCGCGGCCGGGCTCATGACCGACGTGGGAATGGAGAAAGTCCAGGCCGCGAAGAGGGACGGCTCCTGGGCGCACATGGAGCCCGCGGATTCACTGGTGGTTCCGCCGGATCTGCGGAAAGCGCTGAGCGTCGACAAGCGCGCGCGGGATGGCTTCGAGCAGATGCCCCCGGGGAGAAAGAGGCAGCTACTGGGTTGGATTCATGACGCCAAGCGACCGGAGACACGACAGCGACGAATTGCGCAGGCCGTGGAGGTCGCCGCCGGTGCCCGGACCATCTAGGCGTTCAGGGCACCCGCTCCAGCTCGCTCAGTCGCTTCGACAGTGCCTCGAGCTCCGCGACGGTTAGCGGGCCTGAGAGCGTGTAGGTCATTCCGCGCTCCGGGCTGGACCAGCGATAGGAGTTGATCACCGGGGCAGCCATCTGGGCGACCGCTCTCCGCTGCAATTCTGGCGCGGCGCTCCGCCGCGCGGCCGCCGACTCCTCCGCGAAGCTCGTCCGGAGCGGCTCCTCGGTGAGCGTGAGAACTGTTCCGTCTCTGGTGCGGTACCGCGATACGCTTGCGCCCAGCATCGGCGCGCTCGTGACGACGACTTCCTCGAGCCTCATTGCGGGCCTCGCCGGCGGAGGCGGAGCAGGAGGCGCGACCGGGAGTACGGTAGGCTGCGCCACCGTTGGTGCTGCATCCTTTCCTGCTAGCGCAGCCGCCGGCGCTGCCGGCGGAGGCTTGGTTGCCATGCCACCGGCGACACCACGCTGCTCGACAAGCCCAGCCCGGGCAGACTCGGGTGGCGGAGCGCTACGCTCCACGGGACGCGCGCGTCTTGCGCCGTCGGTTGCCCTTCCCGCGACGACACGCGGTGGCGCGACAGCATCACGCGCGACGTCCCCCGTTGTTCCACTGCCCGCTCCAGTCGACAGATCTGCCGCGGCGGCGGCGGAGACGCCGGCAGGCGCTGTAGCCGTCGGAGATTCCACTCTTGGCGTTGCAACGACTTCGCTCGCCGTCGCGGCGTCCGCCATCAATGATTCCGCTTGCGAGCTTCTTCCCCGCGCGAACGTCCCCGTGCGATCGACCACAACCGCCGTGCCGCCCACGAGCAGCAGCAGAGCCGCCGCGCGCGCATACGGCAGGCGGAAAATCGGCGGCCGCACCGCCCGGCGGGCCGGAGCCGATGGCTTCACGACCAGCGGCGCCGCGGGCGCTACCGCCGAGGAAGGCGCGGCATCGAGCGTGGTTATCACGCGCGACGCGGCCGCGGTGAATCCGCGCGCCTCCGCCAGCGCCGCCGCGCACCGCGCGCACTCGCCGACGTGCAGCTCGAGTGTCGCGGCCTCAGCCGGAGACAGCTCACCATCTATGTACGCGTGCAGCGTGCCTTCTTCAGGATGCTGCGTCATTTCTCTCTCCTTTTCCTTCAAGCTCTTCATATGCTTCCACGAGCCGCCGCCGCGCGCGCGCCAGCGTGGTTCCCACCGAGCCGGGCGAGAGATCGAGCGCTTCCGCGATCTCCGGGTAGCTCAGCCCTTCCTCCTTCATCAACAGCGCCGACCTGTCCCTGTCTCCCAGCGCGCCGAGCGCTCGCCGCGCGGCCGCGCTCTGTCGCAACCGTTCGACCGACAGCTCGGCCTCTACGTCCGCGTCCTCGGAGCTATCCCGCGACTCCGCCGCGAGCAGCGTCAAGTGCTTCCGCTCCCGCTCCTGCCGCCGCGCCGCGTCCCGCAGCAGATTCGTCGCGACCGCGAACAGCCATGCGCGCTCGTTGGTGATCGCATCCTGCCGCATCGCCCGCACGAACGTCTCCTGCGCCACCTCCTCCGCGAGGTCGCTGTCGCCCAGCCGGCGGGTCAGGTAGCGCACGAGCTGCGCGTTGTACGTTCGAAACAGGCGATCTACGTCAGTCATGCATTACCAGTCGCGTACGATTGCCTCGACCTCGGGTTGGGCCAGCCGCGTCGCGCCGTCCGGGTGCAGCTCGATCCGGACGCGATTGCCATGTACGAGAACCCTCTCTCCCAGAACGAGTATCTCACGCAGCTCCGGGATCTCCTGCATGAGCGTGAAGTAAAGCTCGGAGAACGGCTGCACGCGAACCAGCCGCGAGTCAGTCCGCGCGTCGGCCACGTCTGTCCATACGCCGGCGCGCAGCACGAAGGTCCGTCCCGCCGCGTTGCGCACGTTTGCTGACGCGTCCCCGGCCGCGTCGAGCGTGCTCGCGGCGCGCCGTGACGCCGACATGCGGGCGGACTCGAACGCCTGCGCTCCAGTCGTGGCCGGCGCCGACGGCGGTGGCGGCGGCGAAACCGCCTTGCCGGCCAGATCTCCTTCCGGTCTCGCGGCCATGCCTCCGGCAACGCCCGACGACACCGTTACTTCTTGCAGACGCATAGTCCTGTCCCTGAATCGCTCCATCCCGGGCTCGAGCACGAGATACGACGACAGCTCCGTCGGAATGCCGAAGCGCTGACCGAGAGCGCGGATCTCGTCGTCCACTTCCGTTGACGCGCCCGACCGCCTCCGCTCGGCCGTCAGATAGCCGATCCGGCGGATCGCCCACAGCCGCGCGACGAACGCGTTGTCGCGTTCACGCGCGGGAAAGCTCGCCGAGACCGGAATCCGCACCGCTCCCTGCGGAGACGTTCCCGCAAGCTCGATCGTCCCGCGCCCTTGGCCCTCGTAGCGCGCGAGGATCACGAGATCCTGGCCGGCGAACACGTCGGCGGGCAGCCGGGGATAGACCTGCCGCAGCCGGACGCCGTTCGCTTCCAGCCTGAGATCGGTGATCACCGGAGCGCCGAGCCGCTGGGCAACGAGTGAAACGATGCGCTCGATGGACTCCGACGGCCTGACGAACTGCGCCGTGCCGCGTCCTTCGATGGCCAGCTCCTCGAGCAGCGCCACGTTCACATCCGCGCCGAGCCCGAAGGTGAACACGCGCGCGCGGCCGCGGCGGTCCGCCGCGATCTGCGCGAGCCGGGCATGCGCCCGCTCACCTACGGTCGGCAATCCATCCGTGAGGAAGAGCACTATCGGAATGCCACGCGCCTCGTGATCCAGCGCTTCCTCCAGCGCCGCCTGGATGTTGGTGGATCCCTCCGCGCGCAGCTCGCGCAGGTAGCGCACGGCTTCCGCGACGTTCGCGGCGGTCGCCGGGACGGACCGCGACCGGAAGCTCTCGACCTCCGTGCTGAACGGAATGATCCTGAAGTAGTCGCCCGGTCTCAGCGTGCGCAGCAGTGCTTCGCCCGCCCGTACCGCCTGGCGCATCTTCTCGCCGCGCATCGAGCCGGAGACGTCGAGCACGAACGCGACGTCGCGACTCGCGGGTACCGCGCGCGACTCTCCGGGCGACAGCGAAATCATCACGTACCGGTCGTCCGGCCGCGTTGCATGAGTGAGCAAAGTGACCGCCGGACGCGTGCCGCTCGCGCGCGGAACCAGCACCGTGATCGCCGCGCCGCCGCCCGACGACTCGAAGGTTCTCCACGACCCCTCGCGGGTCTCTTGCAGCGAGTGCGTCGGGGAATACGCGCGTCCCAGCGCCGCCCCGGCGGGATAGCGCAGCCGGAAAGTCGACACCGTGCGCTGGCTCGAGATCGTTCCGTCGTCACCGTTGCCGCGAGCCGGAATCGGCCTGACTTGCTGCTGCCGTGGCTCGGTCCCGCGGAAATAGTCGATCCGCAGCGCATCGCCCTGCCGCTCAGCGACGACGTCGAAGCGCACCACTACCTGCTTTCGCTCTCCCGGCGCGATCGGGAAGATTCGCGCGCGGAGCAGGCCGTGATCGAACCATTCCACGAGCGCGGGATCGCGCTGGCTCCGGACGATCTCCTCGTAAATGGCCCGCGCGCGGTCGGCGGCCAGCGTCTCGCCCGACACCAGCTCCCCGTTGATCATGAGCCGCAGGTCGCGGAACGCCGCGTTGCGGGGAAGCGGAAAGATGTAGTCCGCTTCGCCGAGCGCGCCGCCGTTGTTCACGAACGTCTCGCTGACCTCGTAGCGAAGCACGCCGGAAGCCAGCTCGACCCGAACGTCGCTCCGGACCCGCGCGACGCCGCCCTGGATCGTGCATGGCCGGCAGTTGCTGCCCGGCCGGCACCGGGCTTCGGCACATCGGGGCACGAGCAAGCCCTGGGCAAGGGCGGTTTGAACGGGGGCGGTGGCAATGGCGAGCAGAGCGAGAAGGAGGCGGCGCATCGTGACCTGGATTGTGGGAGACACTGGTGAGACGCCACCCGCGCGGCGACTTGCACATCACGTCCATTAGCCCCGGTTTCAGGCGCCGGAGAAGGCCAGAATTTCTCACATTTGTGATATCACATTTCCAGTAACCTAACCCTAACGCCAACAATGAGTTAGCCCCCTAAATAGCGCGCTCCAAACACTTGAAATCAGGGCGCAAGCAGATTATATTGAGAGGTCGAAAAACATTTGGCTTTGCGCGGTGTAGTCTCCTCGTGAGCCAGCTCCCATGGACGTATTCCGACCTGGGTTAAGAATCGCGTGGCCTCCTGGTTACGCTCAGCAAAGGAGACCGGCATGAACCGATTTGAGTCTGTCCTGAAAAACAGAGCGGCCCGCGTTGGCGCGGCCGTCGGCACGGTCGTGGTCGCGGCCGTCGTCGCGGTGCAGCTCGGCTCCGGATCAGGTACGTCCAGCGGAATCGCGTTCGTGGATCATGCGCTGGCGACTATGGCCGAGCGGCCGGCCCAGACCGAGTCGGGCTGGGACATCGCCAACCTCGACAACCGGCGCGTCGACATGTGGATCGAGATCTACACGACTCGGCCCAAGCTGCGCGAGCGGTTTGCCGTATGGCTCGAGCGCAAGCCGAAGTTCGAGCCCATGATCTCGGCGAAGCTCGCCGACCGCGGCATGCCGCAGGACCTGATCTACATGGCGATGATCGAATCGGGCTTCAACCCGAAGGCGTACTCGCACGCGAAAGCCGGCGGGCTCTGGCAGTTCATCGCGGAGACCGGTCAGCGTTACGGCCTGACGGTGAACAAGCGCGTCGATGAGCGCAATCACCCGGACAAGGCCACCGATGCGGCACTGGCATACCTGACGGACCTGCACGAGCGCTTCGGTTCGTGGTATCTCGCGGCCGCGGCTTACAACACGGGTGAGAATCGTGTGGGACGCATCATGCGCGAGGTGACGGGCAAGGAGCGGGGCACGGACGCGGATTACTACCGGATCTCGAGCCGCCTGCCGCGGGAAACGCGGGACTACGTGCCGATGATGATCGCGGCGGCCCGCATCTCGAAGGATCCGGCGAAGTACGGGTTCGGCCCTGACAGCCAGCACCGGCGTATGGCGGCGGCGGAAGTCGCGCAGGAGCCGAGGGTAGCGGAGTAGGCCAGCGTGACGGGGTGCTTGCGGATCGCCGCCTTCTTCCTAGCGAGGTGACGACGCATCTGCCACGGCCGGCTGGGCGCGGGAACCGCATCAGGTGAGATTCCAGCTGTACGCGGGCTCGGTACTCTCCGAGCGCGCGGGAATTTCCCGGGGACCATGCATCCGACGGTCGAACGTCCGCAGTCTCGAGGCGAGGAAATCGCCAACAGTGTGAGTCACGGAATCGGGTTGTTGGCCGCGCTGGCCGGCACGCCGGTCCTCCTCGTGGCCTCGGCTCGACATGGTACAGCCGGAAATGTCGTAGCCGCGGCCATCTTCGCAGCCACCACGGTGCTGCTGTACCTCGCCTCCACGATCTATCACGCCGTCCCGCACAGCCGGGCCAAGCATGTGCTCCGCATGATTGATCATGGTGCCATCTTCCTCCTCATAGC
This sequence comes from Gemmatimonadaceae bacterium, assembly GCA_024654005.1. GTDB lineage: Bacteria > Gemmatimonadota > Gemmatimonadetes > Gemmatimonadales > Gemmatimonadaceae > JACDCY01. Next base: position 10,103 of record JANLGX010000050.1, read on the forward strand.
CGGCACCTACACGCCATTCACGCTCGGCGTCCTTCGCGGAGCATGGGGATGGTCGCTGTTCGGCGTGGTGTGGGGCCTCGCCATCATCGGTGTAACGCTCAAGGCGCTCGACACCTTGTGGCACCCGGTGCTGTCGACCGCCCTGTACATCGCGATGGGATGGCTGGCGGTGATAGCGGTCCGGCCATTCTGGCTGCGTGTGCCGCTGGCGGGATCGATGTTGCTGCTGGCGGGCGGCGTCGCGTACACGGGTGGCGTCGCCTTCTTCGCCTCGAAGCGTATTCGCTACGGCCACTTCCTGTGGCACCTCTGCGTTCTCGCCGGAACTGTGTGCCACTACCTCGCAGTGCTCTGGTACGCCTCGTAGGTCAGACGGGAATCGACCCTCGGGACGGATCTGCGCCGGCTAGAACCAGCGGTAGAGCCAGTTCTTCTCGAACAGAACTTTTGCCGCGTGCCAATGCCACGCCGGAGGGTGAAGCTTTATCGTAGGCACCGGCTCGCCATAGAAATTTCCCTTGCCGAATCCGGCTTTCCCATCCCCGGTCTCCACGAAGCACTCACCGGCTCCGGCGAACGATGCGGCGCTTCCCTGTCCCGTCACCGCGCGCGCGATGTTGTGCGCGACTACTTCCGCCTCACCGTGCGCGAACACGCCCGCCTTCGGTAACGGCTTGCCCATGGTCAGCGGGATGGATACGACGTCACCGATCGCGTACACGCCCGGGTGTTTCGTCGCCAACGTGTGCCGGTCCACCTGAATCCAGCCCGTGTCGCCCACCAGGTCCGTCTCGCGCACCACTCGCGGCGGCGCGTGCGGTGGAACGAAAGCAAGCAGGTCGAAGCTCACCTCGACTCCGTTGGTGAATTTGAGCAGTCGGTCCGCGACGCTCACTTCCCTGATCTGGTGCTCCGGGTGATAAGTGACGCCCTTGCTCTCCACCATCTGGCGAACCGCCGCGGATACCTCGGGCCCCGCGACTCCCATGGGCCCCGGCTCCGCCGCGTACAGATCGATCTGCGTGCGATCCCGAAGCTTCCGCTTTCGAACGGCGTACTCGAGCAGCATCGCGGCTTCATACGGCGCGGCCGGACACTTGTACGCCGGTGCCGCGGTGAGGATGGCGATCTTCCCGCCTGAAAAAGCAGCCAGGGCTTCGCGCAGGGATTCGGCACCTTCGAGCGTGTAGAAGTTGTGGCCCGCGTCGGCAAGGCCGGGAATGGCCTCCGGCACGAGCTCCGCTCCGAGCGCGATCACGAGATGATCGGCGTCGATGGTACGTCCGTCGACGACCGCCGATCGCTTGCCGGGATCTATCCGCTCGACTTCTCCACGGACGACCTCTATGCCGCGCTTCCGCAGGCTCGCCAGCGGGCGGGAGATCTGGTCAGCCGTCCTGCCGCCCGTCATCAGCCAGAGAAACGATGGCGCGAAGACGAAGGAGCTTCCGCGCTCGACCAGAACCACGCGGTGCTCTTTCGGGAGCAGCTTGCGCAGGGCGTTCGCGGCCACCAACCCGCCAACCCCTCCGCCCAGCACGAGTACAGTCTGTGATTTTGCCATGGCCTGTTAAAAAATGAGGACCTTGTCGGCTTCAATAGTCCAGGACGTCCACTCGCCCAGTGAGCTCCGGCGCGCGCCTTCCACCAGCTCGGCCTCGGTAATCCCGCGCGCGTCCATGCAGGTTCCGCAGACCCCTATCCCGCCGCCGTGCCGGGTTACCGCGGCGAGCATGCCTTGGACGTTGTAGTAACCTTGCGGGACCTTCTGTCCGCTCTTGGCGCATGCGGCAGCGTCGCCGGCGAGAAAAACCTTCACCACGACATTGTCCCGCTGCGCCAATGAGCCCGCCAGGCGTAGCCCGTTGTAGCATCGCTCCGTGCCATAGGGAGGATCGTTCAGAACCACCAGGACGTTCATGCCGCCCCCTCGGGCGCGGCAGTCTCGACAGGCAGCCCCGCAGCGCGCCATTCCGGGAACCCATCCATCAGGCGTCTGGCCCGATGACCGCGGAGTCGAAGGATCTCGACAGCGCGAAAAGCGAAAACGCAGTACGGCCCCCGGCAGTACGCGACGACGTCCTTGTCCGCGGGAATTCCGCTGACGCGGCGCTCCAGCTCCGCGAGCGGGATAGAGACCGCTCCGGGAATGTGACCGGCGAGGTATTCCTCCTCAGGCCGGACGTCGACGACCAGCACCGTCCCCGCTCGAGCCCTGTCGAGCAGTCCTTCCCGTGTCACCGGCTCGAGCTTGTCCCGCGCGGTGAGGTAGCTGGCCACCAGATCATTGAGCTCGGAAAGACGGCGCTCGCCAATCTCGCGCATGAGTCGGAGCAGCTCGTACACGCTCGGATCCGAGAGCCGGTAGTGGACGTACAGCCCTTCCTTTCGGGCGTCCACCAGCCCCGCCTCCCGCAGCGACTGCAGATGGTGGGATGTGTTCGCGACCGAGAGCGTCGTCTCCTTCGCGAGCTTCTCCACTGTCCGCTCGCCCTGGGCGAGAATCTCGAGCAGTTCCATGCGCCGGCCGCTCGCTACGGCTTTACCGATTCGCGCGAGCTGCTCGTATATCCGCTCTTTGGCTCTCCGACGTCCCATCCGAACCTCACTCGATTATTCAAATACTTACTTGAATAAAGTGTCCTGGTCAAGTGGGGCGCTGCGGAGCTCTGCCACCTGTAGAGCAGGTCCCCACAAACTTCCGTGAGTCGACTGACTACGACCCGCCTCACGGGCGCCAAAACTTCCGGACGGGTTCGATCCGGCGGCGGATGACGTCAGGTGAGTCTCGGCCGCTCCTGCACCACAGCGCCGTGTCTCGCGTGCGCTCACATACAACCGGCTTCCGGAACCAGGACTTACAGATGACAGGAATTTTCCAGGGTTGCGCGCGCTTTCCTCGAGCATTCGCACCGCGAGGAGCGATCTCGCTCGCAACCGCGGTGTTTGGCGCGCTCGTGCTGACCGCACTCCCGCGGGATGCCGGTGCACAAGCCACGCCCTCTGAAAGCGCCGATTCGACCGCACGCAAAGCGGCTCCCTGGCGGCTGTCACCATCACCGCCACCCGCACCTCTACGGAGACCTTCTCCGTTCCGCAGCCGGTGAACGTGATCTCGATGAGCTGCTGTACGTGACGGAATTCGTCGGACTCCTCCTCATCTATGCCGGCTACCGATTGAACATCAGGCCGTTGCCGGAAGTCGCCGGCTCCGCGAAGTCCCGGCCCGAGCTCGGCACGGCGCTGTAGCGGCCCCTTCGGGGTCGGCGCCCGGACCGTCGCACTGGCCCGAACGGGCGCCATGCCGCGAGCTTTGACGGCATGTGGCTGCTGCCGCTGTTTCCCCGGGTTGCCGCGTTCGCTACCAGAACTTTCTACCGGACCACGATCACCGGCGGAGAGATCCCGCGTGACGGTCCGCTGCTGCTCGTGGGGAACCACCCGAACTCGCTGCTCGATCCGCTGTTCCTCGCGGCCGCCGCGCGCAGGCCCGTACGGTTCCTGGCGAAGGCGCCGCTCTTCTCCAACCCGTGGACGGCCTGGGCGGTCACCGCGGTCGGCGCGATCCCCGTGTATCGACCGCGCGACAACCCCGCGCTCGTGGGCCGGAACGAGAGCACGTTCCGCGCTGCGCACGACGCGCTGCACGCGGGCGCTGCCATCGGAATCTTTCCCGAGGGCATGAGTCACGACGCGCCTTCCATCGCGCCGCTCCGCACTGGAGCCGCCCGCATCGCCCTCGGAGCGAGATCCCGGCTCGGACACTCGCTCCCGATCATTCCCGTAGGACTGGTTCTTGGCAAGAAGGAGGAATTCCGCTCGGACGCGCACGTTCTCGTCGGCGAGCCTGTGCGGTGGGACGACATCGATGGCGCGGAGGACAGCCCCGACGCCGTCAAGGAACTGACCGCGCGCATCGACCACTCGCTGCGACGCGTGACGCTCAACCTCGAGCAGTGGGAGGACGCGCCGCTCATCGCCGCCGCCGAAGCGATCTACGTCGCCGAGCTCGGCGCCGCGCCCGAGTCCGGCACGCTGGTCGACCGCTGGCGCGAAGCCGCGCGGATCCTCTCCGCTACCCGCCGCGACGGCGATGCCGAAGCAACCGCACTCGCCCGCGAGATCCGGCGGCACGCTCGCGCCCTCGATTTGTTCGGGCTCGAGCCCGCGGACCTCAAAGCCGGCACGGATCTGCGTGGCGCTGCGCGCTGGTCCGCGCGTCGGGCAGCGCTGCCGGCGCAGATCGCGGTCGCGTGGATCGGTGCACTGCTGTTCTGGGTGCCGTATCGCCTTACGGCCGTCCTCGTCGATCGATCCTCCGCCGACGGCGCGAGCCGCGCGTCGATCAAGCTCGTGGGCGGCGCCGCGCTCTTCATCCTGTGGACCGCGTTGCTCGCCGCGGTCGCCTGGATCTCCGCCGGATGGACGGCGGCGGTGGCGGGGCTCGTGCTGCTCCCGTTGCTGGCTCTCGCTACACTCGTGCTGCTCGAGGACGCGAATGACGCGTGGGGCGACGCTCGTCGCTTCTTCCTCCTGCGCTCGCGCGTGCGTCCGCTCGAAGAGCTGCGATCGCGGCAACCCGAGCTGGCTCAAAGGCTCCGCGCGCTGCGCGACCGGGCGACCCGCGAGCGCGGCTGAGCCCGGACTCGTTCTAGCTCGCGGGCCCTGACAGGGTCAGCTCCAGCAGCTTGCGCGCGGGCTGGGGATCGCGCGTGTGGTAGCACTGCAGCGTATCGATCAGACAGCTTCCTTCGATCTCGACCGACAGCAGTTCGCGCACGGCGTCGGCGGCAAGCCGAGGGTACAGGCTCAAAGTCACGTGCGGAGTGAAGGAAAACCGCGCGCGCGCGAACGGCAGGCCGCTCGTGGCGATTCGATCGTGCAGCTCCCGCAGCTTGCCGTGCGGGTTCAGCGGCAGAACCACGATGTCGGTCTGCATGAATCGCACGGGACGGCCGAAGGCCAGATCCAGCGGCGCCGTCGCTTCTGCCACGGGCCGCAGACTCCGCTCCAGCTCCGCCACGGTAACCGACGGCGGCATCGGCCCGACTCCGGAGGATCCGGCGATGGTCACATGCGGCGGCTTGGCTGCCGCGAGCTTCTTGTCGAAGCGCGCATTTATCGCCGCGATCTGCTCCGCGGCTTCGCCATGCAGCTCGGCGAGAATGAAGATCCCGTTCAGCACGGGCCGGAATTTACGGCGGAGTCCGACCGGTTGGCTCCGGCTCGCGCTCTTGCAGTTGCACGGTCTTCGTAGTTGACTAGTCACCAGCCACTAGTCACTAGTCACTGGTTTTCAATGCTCTCCATCGATCTCACCGACCGTCGCGCGCTAGTCGCCGGAGTTGCCGACGACGCGGGCTACGGCTTCGCCATCGCGAAAGCTTTGGCCGAAGCGGGCGCCAGCGTGTGCGTCGCCACCTGGCCTCCCGCGCTCAGCATCTTCACCGCGCTGCTCGAGCGCGGGAAGCTGGACGAGTCCCGCGCACTGGCGCACGGCGGTATGCTCGAGTTCGAGAAGATCTATCCGCTCGACGCCGCGTACGACACGCTCGCGGACGCGCCCGAGGACATCCGCGCCAGCAAGCGCTACAAGGAGGCCGGAGATTTTTCGATCGACGGTCTCGCGACGCAGCTGCGCGCCGATTTCGGAGACCGGCCGCTGGACATCGTGATTCATTCGCTCGCCAACGGTCCGGAGGTGAAGAAGTCGCTGCTCGAAACCAGCCGCGCGGGTTATCTCGCGGCGATCAGCGTGAGCGCGTACTCGCTCGCGGCGATGGTCGCGAAGCTGGGTCCGATGATGCGTCCCGACGGATCGTTTCTCTCGCTCACGTATCTGGCGAGCGCGCGAGTCATTCCCGGGTACGGTGGCGGAATGTCGTCGGCCAAAGCTGCGCTCGAGAGCGACACGCGCACGCTCGCCTTCGAAGCCGGCCGCAAGTTCGGGCTGCGCGTGAACACGATCTCGGCCGGGCCGCTCGCGTCTCGAGCCGCCAGCGCGATCGGCATAATCGATAGAATGGTGGACTACTGCGCCGAGAATTCGCCGCTGGTGCAGCCGATCACCGCGACCGAGGTGGGGGCCGCCGCGGCATTTCTCTCGAGTCCACTCGCGAGCGGCATCACTGGTGCCACGGTCTACGTGGACAAGGGCTACCACGCGATGGGCATGGCGGTCACCAAGCTCTAAGCGTGGGTAGTTCGCTGCTAGCTGCTAGCTGCTAGCTGTCGTTACGACGCCGCTTTCCGGCGCTCGGCCCGCTTGCGATCCAGCACCTTCACCGAGATCAGCCGCTGGTCCGCGCGATCGACCGTGTCGGCCAGGCGCTCGTCGCCCTGCCTCGCGCACCAGCCCATCGAGAACGGCACCACGTCGGCCGAAGCGGCCGCCGCCTGCAAACGCTGAACGACTTGTAGCACGTGCTGCTCGAGGGCGCCGTGCAGGATCGCCACGAACTCGTCGCCCCCCACGCGTATCACCACGTCGTGTCCGCGCAGCTGCCGGAGCAGGAACCGGCTCAGATCCACCAGCGCGGAATCACCGGCGGCGTGGCCGTGCTTGTCGTTGTACAGCTTGAAGTCGTCGATGTCGAGGTAGATGCACCCCCACGTCGCCGACGCGCTCGACTCCAGTTTGTCTTCGAGAACGGCGAAATACCGCCGGTTGTAGCAGCCCGTGAGCGGATCGCGCACGCTCAATTCCACGAGTTGATCTTCCAGCGCCTTCTGCGCGCTGATGTCCACGAGAATGCCGTGATAGAAGAGCTCGCCGGTCTCCTCGTCGCGCACGACGTAGCCGGTGTCGCGCACGTACCGGGTTCCCCCGTCGGGACGCTTCAGCTCGAACTCGAAGCTCTGGACAGCGCCCTGGCTCTCGTACAACGCCGCTTCCTCGGACCGGCGCGCAGGGTCCATCAGGTCGTGCGTCTTGACCGCCTTCAGCTCTTCGAGAGATCCCACGCCGACGATGTCGATGAACGCGCGATTCGCGTCGAGGATGTCGCCACTCGGCGTCGAGATGTAGATGCCCTCGCCGAGCTGCGACGCGAACTGCCTCAACGTCGCGGGATCGGATAAGCTGCGGTTCCTGCCGGACTGCTTCCCCTGCTCTTTCGTCATGGCGCTCGGCATGTGTGTTGCCACCAGTCCGGGCAACACTAATTGAGGACCTAACATGGCACCTGATAAACGAATGGAACAGGCTCCGTCCAAAACGGACAAAGCCCGGACCGAGGACCAGGGCCAGCGCTCGGGTCGCCCCAACCAGGGGAACCCGGCGGAAGACCACGAGCGGGAGCACAAGCCGAGTTACGGCGGCGAGGGCGGGGAGCCGCGCACCAGCTCCGACGAGAGGGAGCCGGCGAAGCCGGAATGACGTTCGCGACCGCCGGAATTCATCACGTAACGGCGATCACGGGCGATCAGCAGCGCAACCTCGATTTCTACGCGGGCGTGCTGGGGCTGCGCCTCGTCAAGCGTACGGTCAACTTCGACGATCCCACCACGTACCATTTCTATTTCGGCGACGAGTCGGGAGGCCCCGGCTCGCTCATCACCTTCTTCGCCTGGCCGGACGCGAAGCGCGGGCGACCCGGAGCGGGGCAGGTCGCCGTGACTTCCTTCGCGATCCCCCCGCGCTCGCTGGGATACTGGATCGAGCGCCTCATCCGGTATCACGTGCTGTACGAGCAGCCGCGGACCCGCTTCGACGACGAGCGCGTCATCGCGCTGAAGGATCCCGACGGACTGCTGCTCGAGCTCGTGGCGCACCCCTCGGCCGAGAGCCGTAGTCCGTGGAGCGGAGGGCAGATCGAGCCCGAGCACTCGATTCGCGGGATCCACTCGGTAACCCTGTGGGAGGAAGGCCACGAGCTCACGAGCCGGCTGCTCATCGACTCCCTCGGCTTCAGCCTGATGCGCGAGCAAGGAAGCATCTACCGGTTCGTGGCGCGGGGCGATGCTCCGGCCAAGATCGTGGATGTGCGCGTAGTGCCCGGTCTCTGGAGCGGAGTGATCGGCGCCGGCACGGTGCATCACGTCGCGTTCCGCGCGCGCGATGAAGCCGCGCAGATCGCCATTCGCGGGACGCTCGCCGCGCTCGGCTCGAACGTCACTCCGCAGCTCGACCGGCAGTACTTCCGCTCGGTGTACTTTCGCGAGCCCGGCGGCGTCCTGTTCGAGATCGCTACCGACGGCCCGGGATTCACGCTCGATGAGCCGCTCGAGACTTTGGGCCTCGCGCTCAAGCTGCCGCCGTGGCTCGAGGATCGCCGCTTCGAGATCGAGGCACTGCTCCCGGACGTGCGGCTGCCGCTCAAGCTCCCGGGTCCCGCGGGGTGAGCGAGCGCTGCGGCTTCACCCACCGGTTCGTTCCGTCGCCGTCCGGCTCGCGCGACACCGTGCTGCTGTTGCTGCACGGCACCGGCGGCAACGAAGACGACCTGCTCGATCTGGGACGCGAGCTGTCCCCCGACTCCGCGTTGCTGAGCCCGCGCGGCAAGGTTCTCGAGAACGGCGCGCCCCGGTTCTTCCGCCGGCTCGCGGAGGGCGTCTTCGATCTGGATGACGTCCAACTTCGCGCGGGCGAACTCGCGGCTTTCGTCGAGTGCGCCCGCGCGGAATACGGCCTCGAGGACGCCACGGTCGTCGCCGTCGGCTACTCCAACGGCGCCAACATCGCGGCCGTCACGATGCTCCTCCATCCTGGGCGGATCCACGCCGCGGCCCTACTCCGTGCCATGGTGGTTCTGGAGCCCACGCCGCCGCCGGACCTCTCGGGCACCGCGGTGCTCGTCTCCGCCGGAGTCATGGATCCGATCGTGCCGGCCGCACACGCGGCGCGGCTGGCCGGGATCTTCCGCGCCGCGGGCGCGGCGGTGGAGCTGAAGCGGCAACAGGCATCGCACGGGCTTGTCCGATCAGACATCTTTGACTGCAGAGATTGGCTCGCTCGAATCGTTCAGCGTTAGCCGCTTCATTCGAAGTCCATTCCCACGATGACAGATATCGCTCCAGCACACCCTTCCACGTCCGCCGAGCTCGAGCAGCTGGCGATCAACGCCGTTCGCGTGCTCTCCATGGACGCGGTGCAGAAGGCCGATTCGGGACATCCGGGAACCCCGATGGCGCTGGCGCCGCTGGCGTACACGTTGTGGACCCGGCACATGCGGTACGATCCCCGCGACCCGCTCTGGCCCGATCGCGACCGGTTCGTGCTGTCGGCCGGGCACGCGTCGATGCTGTTGTACAGCGTCCTGTATCTCACCGGCTACGACGTCTCGCTCGACGACATCAAGCGGTTCCGCCAATGGGAGAGCGCGACGCCCGGCCATCCCGAGCTGGGCTATACGCCGGGCGTGGAGACGACCACCGGTCCGCTGGGACAGGGCTTCGGCAACGCCGTCGGGATGGCCATCGCGGAGGCGCATCTGGCGGCGACGTTCAATCACGACGAGCACGGCATCATCGATCACTACACCTGGTTCATCGCGAGCGACGGCGACCTCATGGAGGGTATCTCCCACGAGGCCGCGTCGTACGCGGGCCATCTGCGGCTCGGCAAGCTGATCGGCTTCTACGACGACAACCACATCACCATCGAAGGCGCCACCGATCTCACCTACAGCGACGACGCGTTTCAGCGCTTCGATTCGTACGGCTGGCACGTGCAGCGTGTCGCGGACGTCAACGATCTGGACGAGCTGGACAACGCGATCGAGGAAGCGAAGGCGGAGACGCAGCGACCCTCGCTCATCATCTGCCGCACGCACATCGGCTACGGCAGCCCGAACAAGCACGATACCGCGGAGGCGCACGGGGCGCCGTTGGGGGAGAAGGAGATCGAGCTCACCAAGCGGAATCTCGGCTACCCGTCGCTCGAGCCGTTCCATGTGGATCCGGACGCCCTCGCGCACTGGCGCAGAGCGGGCGAGCGCGCCACCGCGCTACGCAGGGGGTGGGATCACCGGCGGATGGGCTTCGGCAAGGCGTATCCGGGAGAAACGGCGGAGCTCGACCGCCGGCTCGCGGGTGAGCTGCCCGACGGCTGGGAAGAAGTGATTCCCGTATTCACCGCCAAGGACGGCAACGTCGCGAGCCGCGCGGCGTCGGGCGTCGTGCTCAACGCCATCGCGGCAAGGATTCCGGAGCTGATCGGCGGCTCCGCCGATCTCGCCAGCTCCACCAACACGATCATCAAGCAGGCGAGCAGCATCTCCGCGACGAACCCGGGCGGACGCAACTTCCACTTCGGGATTCGCGAGCACGGCATGGGCGCGGTGATGAACGGGATGGCGCTGCACGGCGGAGTGCGCCCGTACGGGGCCACGTTCCTGATCTTCTCCGATTACATGCGACCCGCGCTGCGGCTCGCGGCGATGATGCGGCAGCCGACGATCTACGTCTTCACGCACGATTCCATCGGACTCGGCGAGGATGGCCCGACGCATCAACCCGTCGAGCAGCTCTCGACCCTGCGCGCGATCCCGGGTTTCACGCTGATCCGTCCCGCGGACGCGAGCGAGACGGCGGAGGCGTGGCGCGCGGCGATCAAGCATACGGCGGGTCCCGTCGCGCTGGTTCTCACCAGGCAGAAGCTCGGGTTCATCGACCGCGACAAGTACGCCGACGCCCGGCTGCTCTCTCACGGAGCGTACGTCCTCAGGGACGCGCCCGGCGGCGAGCCGCAGGTCGTGCTGGTGGCCAGCGGATCCGAGGTCGCGCTGGTGATCGAAGCGCAGGCGCGGCTGGAATCGGAAGGAATTCGCGCGCGAGCCGTGAGCATGCCGAGCCACGAGCTGTTCGCCGCGCAGTCGGCGGACTATCGCGCGAGCGTTCTGCCCGGGGGCGTGCCGCGGATCGCCGTCGAGGCCGCGCATCCCATGGCCTGGCACCGCTGGGTGGGCGACAGCGGCGTGATACTCGGGCTGGAGCGCTTCGGCGCGTCGGCGCCGTACGCGAAGCTGTACGAGGAGCTCGGCTTCACGGTGGACAAGATCGTGGCCGCGGCCAGGGATCTCGCCGCAACCGGCGCGTGACCCGGGAGCCGCGGCTCTACGACATAAGCGTCACCGTAAATCGAGATACGCCGGAATGGCCCGGCGACAGCGCTTTCGCGTCCGAGTGGAGCACGACGATCTCCGGCGGCGACAGCGTCAACGTGTCGGTGATGCGGTCGAGCCCCCACGTGGGCACCCACGCGGACGCGCCGCTGCACGTGCGCGACGGCTGGCCGGGCTCGCACGAGCTGCCGCTCGACGCTTTTTGCGGCCGCGCGATCGTGGTCGACGTCACCCGGTCCGACGGCCCGATCACGCTCGCTCTGCTCGCCGCGAGCATGCCGGGAGACCTCGCCGAGCGGATCGGCCGCTCGCCGCGCGTGCTGCTCAAGACCGGGCGCACGATCGCGACCGGGCATTTCCCGGAGGAGTGGCCGACGCTGTCGGAAGAATGCGCTCGCGCGCTGCTCGGCCACGGCGCGCGCCTCGTGGGAGTGGATTGCCCTTCAGTCGACGAGAGAAAGAGCAAATCGCTTCCCGTCCATCACATGCTGTTCTCCGGGAACGCCTGTCTTCTCGAGAACCTCGACCTTCGCCGCGTCCCGGCGGGCGACTACGAGCTAATGGCGTTCCCGCTGAAGCTGATGGGGATGGACGCCGCGCCGGTCCGGGCGGTACTGCGCGAGATCTAGCCAGCTGGCTGGCACGGCCAATGCCATTAGGGACAGTGATTAGTGATTGGTGATTAGTGATTGGTAACTACTAGTCACTAGTCACTAGTCACTAACAACTAATCACTAATCACTAATCACTAATCACCCCATGCAGTCCTCCGGCTCCACCGTCTCCGTCTGGATGGATACCGCGGACGTGCCGCAGTTTCCGCCGCTCGCTTCCGACGCGCGCGCGTCGGTTTGCGTGGTCGGCGCGGGAATGGCCGGCATGATGACCGCGTACATGCTCACGCGCGCGGGCAGGAGCGTCATCGTCATTGACGACGGGCCGATCGGCGGCGGCGAGACCGGACGCACCACGGCGCACATAACCGCCGCGCTGGACGATCACTATCACGTGATCGAGAAGGTGCACGGAGCTGATGGCGCGCGATACGCGGCGGAAAGCCACACCGCCGCCATCAACCGCATCGAAGCGATCGTCGGCATGGAGGACATCGACTGCGACTTCGAGCGGCTCGACGGCTACCTGTTCCTCGGAGAGGGACACACCAGGGACCTGCTCGAGGATGAGCGGCGCGCGGCGCACGTCGCCGGGCTGATCGACGTCGAGCTGGTGGAGCGCGCGCCCGTCGATTTCTGGGACACCGGGCCGGCGCTGCGCTTCCCGCGCCAGGCGCAGTTTCACTCGCTGAAGTTTCTCGCGGGCCTGGCGCGCGCGATCGTGCGCGACGGCGGGCAGATCTACTGCGGAACGCACGCCGAGCGCATCGAGGACGGCGAGCCGGCGACGGTGAAGACGAGCGATGGACACGTCATCTCCGCCGACAGCATCGTGGTCGCCACCAACACCCCGGTCAACGATTGGGTCATCATCCATACCAAGCAGGCCGCGTAT
>JANLGX010000051.1 GCA_024654005.1 Gemmatimonadaceae bacterium
GATCTCGTCGATCATGAGCACGGGATCGTTCACGTCCACGCGCCGCAGCGCCTGGATGATCAACCCCGGCAGCGAGCCGACGTACGTGCGCCGGTGTCCGCGGATCTCCGCTTCGTCGCGCACGCCGCCCACAGAGATCCGGTAGAACTGCCGGCCGATCGCGTCCGCGATCGCCGAGCCGAGCGAGGTCTTGCCGGTGCCGGGCGGGCCGGCGAAACAGAGTATCGGGCCGCGCGGGTCGCCTTTGCGGAGCTTGCGCACGGCGAGGTACTCGACGATTCGCTCCTTCGCTTCGTTGAGCCCGTAATGCCGCGAGTCCAGCGCTTCCTCGACCTTCTTCAGCTCGATCTCGTCGTCGCTCGATCGCTTGTGCCACGGCAGCGACAGCACCCAGTCGAGGTACGTCCGCACGACCTGATACTCGCTCGACGCCGGCGAGAGCTGCCGCAGCCGCTCCGTCTCGCGCTTCGCTTCCTGCGCGGCGCGCTCCGGGAGCTTGGCCTCGTCGATCTTCTTGAGGATGGTGACGGCCTCCTTCTCTCCCGGATCCGTCTCGCCCAGCTCCGCCTGAATCGCGCGGAGCTGCTGGCGCAGGTAGAAGTCGCGCTGGTGCTGCTCGATCTTGATCTCGGTCTGCTTCTTCACGTCGTCCACGACGCGCGCGCGCGCGACCTCGCGCTCCAGCCGCGTGAGGAGGAAGCGCAGCCGCTGGCCGATGTCGAGCCGCTGCAGCACCTCGTCCTTGTCGGCGATGCGGAAGTTCATGTTGGTCGCGGCCAGGTCGGCGAAGCGGCCCGGATCCGACACGTTCATGCGCAGGATTCCCGGCACTTCGTCCGGGATCCGCTCGACCAGCTCCGACAGCGTCTCCGACGCCGAGATGATGCGGGTGACCAGCTCGTTCACCTCGTCCGGATCGGGCGCGATCTCCCGGGCCGGCTGCACGTGCACGACCGCGAACGGCTCCGTCTGCCCGATCTTGTCGATCACGATCCGGCGGAGTCCCTGCAGCGTGATCTGCACCGTGTCGCCCGGAAGATTGATCCGCTCGTGCACCCGCGCCGCGACGCCTACCCTGCCGACGAACCCGTGCAGGCCGCTGTCCGTGTCCTGGTCCGCCGTCGCCACCACCAGCGCCACGATCAATCCGGAATCGGGATTGGCGCGGAGCATCGCGAGATTGTCCGGCGCCCCCATCTGCACGGCGATGGTCCCGAGGGGATACACGATGGTCGAGCGCAGCGCCATCAGCGGGAGCGTGGCGGGCAGCTCGGAGGAGAGGATCTCGTCTTTGCGGTCGGGCTTGGCCATGAAAAAAGCTAGCTGCTAGCTGCTGGCTGCCGGCCGTTTTACGTTGCATCAATGTTTGAAGCCCTCAGCGAAAAGCTCGAAGCCACCTTCGCCCGCCTGCGCGGCAAGGGCGTGCTCAGCGAGTCGGACATCAAGGAAGGGCTCCGCGAGGTGCGGCGCGTGCTCCTGGAAGCGGACGTCAACTTCCAGCTCACCCGCGAGTTCCTCGAGCGCGTCGAGAAGAAGGCGGTCGGCGTCAGCTCGCTCCGCACCGTCTCCCCCGCGCAGCAGCTCGTCAAGATCGTGCACGAGGAGCTCGCCGCCATGCTCGGCGAGCGGCGCGAAGGGCTCAAGCTCAGCTCGGTCCCGCCGACGATCGTCATGCTGGTGGGCCTGCAGGGCTCGGGCAAGACCACCACCGCGGCGAAGCTCGCGCGCAAGCTCAAGTCCGAGGGGCGCGCCGTTCGGCTCGTCGCGGCCGACGTGTATCGCCCCGCCGCCATCGACCAGCTCGAGACGCTCGGCAAGCAGCTCGAGATCCCGGTACATGCGGATCGCTCGACCACCGACGTCGTGCGGATCGTGAAGCAGGGAATCGAAGCGGCGCGGCGAGAGCGCGACCGGGTGGTCATAGTC
>JANLGX010000052.1 GCA_024654005.1 Gemmatimonadaceae bacterium
CGAATAGGTGAAGCTCATCGAGCCGATGATCTCGACGGGCTCGGTTGGACCGTCTCCACCGCCACATGCGGCCGCTGCGAAAATCGCCAGCGAGGCGCTCAGCATCAACGTCGCCGGCGCGCGGCGCTTTCGACGTAGGATCATACCGTAATTAGAGGAATTGCAGGCCATCCAACAAGAGCGCGGCGAGCGGACCGCTCTGGCCCGCAATTCGCCTACGGAACGGGCATGCCAACATCCATTTCGTATGCCCGCTCCATAGGAATACTCGCAGTCGCGGCCCTTCTCGGCGTTTCCGCGTGCTCGCGCGGCGAAGCAGATACCGAAGCCGAGACCGCCAAGGCCTGGGCTCCGGAGCAGCTCAAGGTCGTCAATGAAGTCCCCGCTACGGCGATCATGGCCGCGATGGAGACGAAGCTCGCCGAGGCCGCGCCGCGCACTATCGACCGCGAGCAGTGGTCCCACACCAAGGCGCTCTACAAGGCCTACGGCACGAAGCCGCTCTGGCTGACGCCGAAGGGGTTGCACGACGCGCGCACGCGCGCGCTGACCGACGCGATTCTGGCCGTCCACTCCGACGCGATGCGGATCGACGATTACCCGATACCGCGCCTAGCCGCAGCGCTCGCGGCCGTCAAGGGCAACCCCAATCCGACGGCCGAGCAGCTTGCGGAAGCCGACGTGATGCTCACGGCGTCCTATGCGGCGCTCGGTGAGGACCTGCTCACCGGACAGATCAACCCGAAGACGGTCTCAAAGAGCTGGTTCGTGGATCCGCGGGAAGAGAACGTGGACAGCGCGCTCGCGCGCGGCCTGCGAATCGACGCGCTCGACCGGTCGCTCGCGACGATGCGGCCGCAGGACCCCGACTACCGGGGGCTGCGGCTGGAGCTGGACAGGTACCGCAAGCTAGTGCTGGCCGGCGGATGGCCGCGCGTGCCGCTCACCGAATCGGTGAAGCCGGGCGAACGGATCAGTCCCGCCGTTGCGACCGCTCTGCGCGCACGGCTCACGGCGCAGGGATTCGAGATCGCTGCGGCGGCTCCCGGCGACACGGGTAGGCGCCAGGTAGCGGCGCCAGCCGCGACGTACGACCGCGCGCTCGCGGCCGCCGTGGCGGAGTTCCAGGCGCGGAGCGGGATCGTCGTGGACAGCGTGCTCGGCGGCGAGACCCTCGAAGCGCTCAACCAGCCGGCGCAGTACCGGCTCGCGCAGATCGCGGCCAACATGGAGCGGTACCGCTGGCTGCCGCGCTCACTGGGCTCGCGCTACATCTTCGTCAACGTGCCCGCGTTCCGCCTCGAGGCGTGGGACGCCGGAAAGATAGCGCTCGAGATGAAGGTCATCGTCGGGCAGGAGTATGAGGACCGCGCTACGCCGGTCTTCTCCGACTCGATGGAGTACGTGGTATTCCGGCCGTACTGGCTGGTGCCGCCCAACGTCGCGGAGAAGGAGATCTTCCCGAAGGGGCCCGGCTACCTCGCGGCCAACAACATGGAGATCTACACCGCGGGCGGGGAGACGCGCGTCCGGCAGCGCCCGGGCGACGACAACGCGCTCGGCCAGATCAAGTTCATGTTCCCGAACGACTTCGCCATCTACCTGCACGACACGCCTAACCGCGAGCTGTTCAAGGAAGACGTGCGCGCCTTCAGTCACGGCTGCATTCGCGTCGAGCGGCCGGACCGGCTGGCCAACTTCGTCCTCGGCTGGGAGCAGGACAGGATCGACGAGGCCATGAACCGCGGGCCGAGCGACCGTACGGTGAAGCTGCCGCGGAAGATCCCGGTCTACATCGCATACATCACGACGTACATGCGCGGCGGGCAATTGTATTTCGGCAATGACCTGTACTCGCGCGACGATCGGTTGATGGACGTCGTCGGCCCGGCGGCAATGCCGACGCCGCAGGCGGTGCAGGCGGTGCAGGCGCTGAGGCGGATCGCAGATCGATAGGGAACTGCCACATAGAACGGCCAAGCTGCGAGCTGCGAGCTAGAAGCTGCCGGCTGCGAGCTTTCACGACACGATCCGTCAACATCGCTGTAGCTCGAAGCTGGCAGCTCCCAGCTGGCAGCTCGCAGCTTGGCGGTTCTATGTGGCATTTTCACTCTGGCGGCGCGGTCCATGCAAATGAGAGCAGCAGTAATTCTCATCCGCAAAACACGGAGGCTATCGTGGCAGACCGCACAAACCTTTCAGACGACGCGCGCGACAAGAACCCCGGCATCGGTGAGCAGGCTGGTGAAGGCGTAGGTGGAATAGGCGGAGCGCTGGCCGGAGCAGGCATCGGCTCGGTCGCGGGCCCGATCGGAACGATCATCGGCGGTGTCGCACGTGCGCACGGGGTTCGAGCGGACTTCCCGGTCGGACTGGGCTGACTAACGGCAACTGCCACGTTCTATTTGGCAGTTAGCTGACCGTAACCTTCTCCATCACCACCTTGGTCTTCGGCCTGTCCCCCGCGGTCGGTGTCGTGCCGATCGCCTCGACCACGTCCATCCCCTCCACGACCTTGCCGAACACCGCGTGCTTGCCGTCCAGCCACGGCGTCGCGGCCAGCGTGATGAAGAACTGCGACCCGCCGGAGTTCGGCCCCGCGTTCGCCATCGAGAGCACGCCCGGTCCGTCGTGCTTCAGCTCGGGATGGAATTCGTCCGGGATCGTGTAGCCCGGCCCGCCGGTGCCGGTGCCTTTGGGATCGCCGCCCTGGATCATGAATCCCTTGATCACGCGGTGAAAGATCACGCCGTGGTAAAACCCCTTCTCGGCGAGGTCTATGAAGTTCTTGGTCGTCTTCGGCGCGCGGTCCTCGAAAAGCTCGACCTTGAAGGTGCCGAGATTGGTGTCGAACTGGGCGGTGCGGTTCACTGGATTCTCCGGACGAGGGTACTCCTCGTAGGATAACCCACCGTCGGAGGATTCCGGAGCCGGCGAAACCCGCTGGTGACGGCCCGTCGCACGTCCTGTACTATTTACGTCTGGGGCTGAATCCCGGGTTTCTCGGAGAAAGATGCGACCGACCGACGTTTCCGATCCGGCCTACTATCACCGGGTCGTCGATTGCCAATGGGCGTGCCCCGCGCACACCAACGTGCCGGAGTACATCCGGCTGGTGGCGCAGGGGCGCTACACCGAAGCGTACCTGCTCAACCGGCAGTCCAACGTCTTTCCCGGAATCCTCGGGCGCACCTGCGACCGCCCGTGCGAGCCCGCGTGCCGGCGCACGCGCATCGACGGCGAGCCGGTGGCGATCTGCCGCCTCAAGCGCGTAGCCTCGGATTACCGCGATGACGACGAGATGCGCGCGAACCTGCCGGTGATCCCGGCGGAGAAGAACGGCAAGAGAGTTCTGTGCATCGGTGCGGGACCGGCGGCGCTCACGGTCGCCAACGATCTACTGCCGCTCGGCTACCAGGTGACGATGTACGAGAAGTACGACCGCGCCGGCGGGCTGATGTGGAACAACATCCCGCGCTTCCGCCTCCCGCCGCGCGTGCTCGACGAGGAGATCGGCATCATCCTCGACATGGGGGTGGATCTTCGTACGAACCACCCGGTCACGAGTCTCAAGGCCGTGCTCGACGAGGGCTGGGACGCGGTGTTCATCGGCGCCGGCGCGCCGCGCGGCAAGGAGCTGGAGCTGCCGGGCAGGCGCGACACCGACAAGATCCACATCGGCATCGACTGGTTGCAGTCGATCGCGTTCGGCCACATCAAGTCCATCGAGCCGCGAGTGCTCGTGATCGGCGTCGGCAACACGGCGATGGACTGCTGCCGTTCCGCCAAGCGGCTCGGCGGAACCGACGTGAAGGTCATGGCGCGCCGCTCGCGCAAGCATTTCAAGGCCTCGCCATGGGAGCTGAACGACGCGCTGGAAGAAGGCGTGGAGATCGTGGAGAACCACGCGCCGAAGCGCTTCATCGTGAAGAACGGCGTGCTCACCGGCATGGAGTTCGACGTCGTCGAATGGGGCGAGGACGAGAAAGGCCGCTCGGTGAGCAAGACGCTGAGCACGGTCGTGATCCCGTGCGACGCGGTGATCCTCGCCATCGGACAGGAAGCCGCATTCCCGTGGCTCGAGCACGACATCGGGATCGAGGTGGACCAGTGGGGCGCGCCGATTGTGGACAAACAGACGTTCCAGACGACGCGCTCTGGCGTCTTCGTCGGCGGTGACGCGGCGTGGGGCCCGGAAAACATCATCTGGGCCGTGGCGCACGGACACGCAGCGGCGATCTCCATCGACCTGCACTGCACCGGAAGGCCGCTCACGGACCGCCTGCCGTGGGGGATGAACCTCGTCAGCCAGAAGATGGGCATGCACGAGTGGAGCTATAGCAACGACTACGACGAGGCGCACCGCGCGCGGATGCGGCACGTCGCGCTCGCGGAGCGACTGCGGAACCTCGAGGAGGAGGTCGAAGTCGGGTTCAATCTGGACCAGACCCTGCGCGAATCGGAGCGCTGCCTCAACTGCGACGTCGAGACGCACTTCACCGACAGCCTGTGCATCGAGTGCGACGCGTGCGTCGACATCTGTCCGGTGAGCTGCCTCACGATCGCCCCGAACGGCGCGGCGGATGAGGCGGAGCTGCTGTCGCGGCTCACCGCCCCCGCGCTCAATTCGGATCAGCCGCTGTTCGCGTCCGGACCGCTGCCGCAGACGAAGCGCGTAATGCTGAAGGACGAGAACATCTGCATTCACTGCGGGCTGTGCGCGGAGCGCTGTCCGACCGCGGCGTGGGACATGCGGAAGTTCGACCTGCTGATCCCGTACGCGGGCCTTCCCGCTGGCGGCACGCATCCGCCGCGCCGTACGCTTCCAGTGCTCGCGGTCGCGGGAGCTGCATGACTTCAGTCGCCCGGCAGCAGGTGAACGACTTCGCTTTCAAGATCGCGACGGTGAACGGCACGGGCTCGTCGAGCGCGAACGATCTCATCCGGAAGGCGATCTTCCGCATGGGCGTGCCCACGTCGGCGAAGAACATCTTCCCGTCGAACATTCAGGGGCTGCCGACGTGGTACGAGATCCGGGTGAACGCCGCGGGCCACACCGCGCGCACGCCGGAGTTCGACCTGATGGTCGCGATGAATCCGGCGACGTACGCCCGCGACATCGCCGAAGTGCGCCCGGGCGGCTGGCTGATGCACGACTCCACCTGGCCGCGGCCGGACGCGCTCGCGCGCGACGACGTGAAGGTGCTCGGCGTGCCGCTGGCGCGGCTGTGCAACGAGAAGTTCGCCGGAGCGCGCGAGCGAATCCTCATGAAGAACATTGCGTACGCCGGCGCGCTCGCGGCTCTGCTCGGCATCGACATGGCCGTCATCGAGG